>JBDUEO010000007.1:0-20857 GCA_040002335.1 Parafilimonas sp.
AACGAATGTCTTGCATATTGCGCTACATGATGAAAATCTGCAGCCGTATCATTATACATTGCAAAAGCGGCAGCTCTTCGCCCGGCTTTATCATCAACCACAACACTGCATCCGTCCCATACAAAATGATCGCTTAAACCGAATGCCATGTCAGGAATATTGTTTGCAATAAACCGCCAGCTATTAACTGCGTTTTGCGTGGTTACATTTTTTGCATTGAGATTTTTTGGAGTAACAATATTTATTGTTGCATCAGAAGTAAATGCCTGTTTATACCGATTTAAAATTTCTGGTTGTAATAATTTTTCAGGTTGCTGCAATGTTCCTGTTCCAACAACAATATAGTTTTCAGGAACATTTATCGTAACATCGTAATCATTAAAATCGCTATAAAATTCATGACTATCCATAAACTGCATTCTGTCCCAACCATTATAATCATCAAACACAGCAATACGCGGATAGAAATAAGCAAGAAAATAAGTCGTAGAATCAATCATGCCTTCGCGATTGCTTTCTTTTGAAATTTGATAATCCCAGTTAAATGTAAGCTGAACAGAATCGTATGGCATTAATGGTTGCGGAAGCCGTAGCGCATAATTGGTAAAAGAAGCAGATCCTTTTGTAGTATCAACCGAAGTTCCGTTTACAGTAATTGCATCTATATGTACACCTGATGTAAGATAATCATCATCTGCAGGAACATCTCTTGGCGCTCCGGGTTTATGAATATTAATAAAAAGTTTTATTGAAGGGTCGCGTATTGTATCGGGACTGTTATTGATATAAGTTATCGTTTCACTGCCTTTAATATTTCTATCCGGCGGCAATGCTGTTATATTAATATTATAACGCGCATTATTCTGCCAATAATTTTTACCTGGATTTCCATCTATGCTTCTTGTGCCTTTATTATAAGCCTGCTGCACATTTCTTGGTATAAATAAATCCTGCGCGGTTAATGCGCTGCAGAAAATGAATGCCATCAAACTAAAAAATAATTTATACATAGTTGCTTTTAATAAGCATTGAAGATAATTATAAGTAGTAAAAATTGTAAGCGTTTTTTTTATGAACGGCAATAAAAAACCCCATGTAAAAACACGGGGTTCTAACCAAAACCAACTGCTACGAAAAAAAATTACTGAATGCTAATTTCTTTTGGTAAAGCTTTTACTTCTTCTTTTTTAGGAAGATAAAGTTTCAGTACACCAGCTTCATATTTTGCCTGAATATCTTCTGTGTTAATTACATCTTCTACACGAAAACTGCGTTTAAAACTTGTGAAATTAAATTCACGGCGATGGGTTTTATAACTCTTGTCTTCCGTTTCGTTTTCACTTTTCTTTTCATAGCTTATTGTAAGCAAGCCTTTATCAAGGTTCACTTTAAAATCTTCTTTTTTTAAACCGGGCGCTACTAATTCAAGATGAAAACCTTCATCGTTTCCATGAATGTTTACCGGCGGTACATTCCAGCCATTTTCTTTACCCCATGCTGCTGGTAAATTGCTGAAAATATCATCGAACAAATTGTCGAATGTTCTGTAATTACGTTTAACTAAAGTTGTCATAGTTTCTTTTTTTATTTTTAATAATTGATTTTCGGCATTAGCTGTTCAAAGCATGTACCATCACTATTTTAATGAAAAAACTACAGTCAACAGTTAAATTGATATGACAACAAATGTTTTTATGTTACCAAATGGTGACATATTGACCTTACAAGGTGTTATTTAAACGAATCATTTACACATCAGGTGTATTCTTTTAGTATCATTGCACGTTTTAAAACACACGCATGTATCCTAACTTATATTATTTATTCAAAGATATTTTTGGATGGAACCTGCCAGCATTAAAGATCTTTAACACATTTGGCTGCTGTGTTGCTATTTCTTTTTTAGTATGTGCATGGTTGCTGGTTAAAGAATTAAACCGCAAACAGGCAGCAGGCTATTTTACTTATAAAGAAGAAGAAATAGAAGTAGGGAAGCCTGCAAGCATAGTTGAATTATTGATAAACTTTTGCCTTGGCTTTATTTTAGGATATAAAATTTTAGCGCTCTTTATTATTAAAGGCGCATTGAACGATCCGCAAGGATTTATTTTTTCTACTGCCGGAAGTTTTCCTGCTGGTGTATTGTTAGGATTATTTTTTGCCGCCTTAAAATGGTGGGAAAAAAACAAATCAAAACTCGCCAATCCCGAAAAAAGAAACATAAGAATTTGGCCAAGCGACCGTGTTGGAGATATAACCATTATTGCCGCAGTATTTGGTTTTGCAGGTGCTAAAATTTTCGACAATTTAGAAAACTGGGACAGGTTTATTCAGGATCCGATAGGCAATTTATTTTCACCAAGCGGGCTTACATTTTATGGCGGTTTAATAGTAGCTTCTCTTGCGCTTTGGTATTACTTCAAAAAAAATAAAATAAGTTTTATAAATGTTGCCGATGCTGTTGCGCCGGGATTAATGTTTGCATATGGATGGGGAAGAATGGGTTGCCAGGTAGCCGGCGACGGTGATTGGGGAATTGTAAATAATGCTTTTGTAAGTAATGCTGATGGTACTGTACAACTCTCAAATTCAAGCGGTGCATTTTACAGAACACTTACAGAAAATGCAAATTATTATGCTGCACAATTTGGTTCCATTGATAAAGTGCAACATGTTGCCGTAAGACCGTTCTGGGATTTACCAAACTGGCTTTTTGCTTATACTTATCCGCACAATGTAAATAACGAAGGCATTCCATTATTTGGATGTACCTGGGATAATTATTGTAACCATTTGCCAATACCTGTATTTCCTACACCTATTTACGAAATTGTTGTATGCCTTTTACTATTTGCTTTTTTATGGTCAATAAGAAAAAAAATGATAACGCCCGGCAGAATGTTCGCCGTATATCTTGTATTAAATGGAATTGAAAGATTTCTTATTGAACACATTCGTGTTAACACACAATATCATTTCTTCGGCATTAATCCAACGCAGGCAGAAATCATTTCGCTTGGCTTAATAATAGGCGGCATTGCGCTGTATGTATTTGCGCCAAAACTTAAAGCTTCAAAAGCTTTTTATAAACGGCCACATGCAACAGTAACATCCTAAAATATCTTTTCTACTTCAACAGCTTTACGTTGAATGGTTAATTTATCAATTGTACTTTTCTCATTATTAATGCCAAGTTCCGTAGCAATCTTTGCCAGCAAATTTTGTTCTTCTATTGATAACTCCTGATCGCTTACACACAATTCAGCGCAATAAGAATATAATGCAAGGCTTTGCACAGGATGAATCATTTTAAGAATATATCTTAAATATTCATCTTCATCGCCAATAGATGTTTTGTAAGATTGATAATGTAATAATTCTTCTTTAAAATTTAAATCGCGGTGAATTTGAAGATCAACAAACTTTGAAGAAACCGTATCTATTTCTTCCTTTGAAAAATGCCCGTCTTTAAAACAACAATGTAAAAACAAATGGCAAACCGCTTCATCCTGAGATGTAATATAATCCTGGTACATAAAATTTTCTTTTCAAAAATTAATCAAGATTAATGCCGATAAAAAATTGTTAGAATATATTTTTGGTTACGGGCTTCAGTATTTCATAGCATCTTCGTTGCGTCGCATCACTGCATCTGCATTGCAGATAGCATCTTTTACAGCTTTATTTTCTATCATTATTCATAAAAAAAAGTCCTTCACTTTATCGCACAGGACTTAAAAATTAACTATTGCTTTATTATTGTTGCAGCACCAATTTTATTGTTTGCAAAAAGTAATCAATATTTAAAATTATTTTAGTAACAAGTTTACCGCAATACCAATAAGAATAGACGAAGCAAAACTCATTAATGTGCCAATCAAAATGTATTCTGTTTCTTTACGCATATTGTCTCCTTTAATATCGTTGAAACGCAGAATTGATTTAGCCGCTATTAAAAAACCTATTCCTTCAAAATGATTATTTAAAACAAACGTAAGCACCAGTATTCTTTCAAAAATACCAATCCATTTTCCTGCTTCGCTTAAGCTTGTTGAAGAAAGGTCGGTATTCTGTTCAATATCTTTTCTCCATCGTTGTGTTGAATATCCTATTAAATATGCCAATGGAAATATGGTAAAAAGATATGCTGTTGTTATCAACCAGAAATTATAATCATCAAACAATTGCAATAAATGAAAAGTAAACCAGTTAGCGTGTTGATAAAATATCATCCATACAATAACCAAAACAAGCAGGTGTAATAATTGGTCTATACTAAAAGTAAAAGCGTTTTCTTTTTGATGGAGCTTCCATAAATCTATACAGTAATGCGTTATAAAAACAATTAACGGAATCAACCATAATGATTTATCCGGAGAAATTAAATAGATTAAAACTGCGTGAATAAAACAGTGTACATACAAAAACCATGAAGCTGCTTTGCGTTCTCTTTTTTGCTGAACAAGTTTTTTAGATTGCAACACAAAATCAGCAAAAAAATGTACGGCTATCCATTGAAAAAGTATTAGCATGGTTAAATATATTAAACTGCTGCAATTGTTTCAAATCTTTGCAACATTCTGTTTATAACTACCCAGCCGGCAGCCTGCAAACGCTGGTGTACAGATGGCTGCGAAATATGTAAAGCTTTAGCAATTTCTTCCTGCTTTGCGTTTTGCAATTGAAGGTATAAAGCTTCGGCCTGCGCATTGCTTAAGCGTTCAAGTAAATAATTTAGTGAAGCGCTATGCACTTTCCATTCTTCATTAAAAGAAGCATCGCCTGATGCAACGCTTATAATTTCATTCCTTTTTTTTAATTCATCAATATTCTCACCAGAAAATTTAAATGCAGAGCCATCAGAAGTAACAATATTTGTACTGCTAAAACTTATATCACCCAAACCAAGAGACTGCCTTATTTTAAAACCTTCTGCCGCCAAAAAACAATACAATGATAAAGCCGTACGCAATCCTGCATTTCTATTTTTAATAAGAATGCATTGCAGGCTATCGCCCCTAAATTGTTCCGCTTTAAAATCAGGAAAATTTGCAGCGATCTTTTTAATAAAAGCAGTTATCCTGTTTTGCAGCTTCTTTCTTTTTACGGGCGTAAGTTTTGAAGAAGCAATAATATCGCCTGTAATTACAACAGCATTTACACTTTTAGCCATTATATCATTTTAATCAAATATAGTGCTATAATACTATATTTGTATATTATAGTACTGTAATACTATAATTGAGGAATATAATATTTAAAAACTATAATGGATTTACCGGCAGTTTTCGATGTTGCTGTATAAGTTTGAACATTTGAAGAAACACCGCCACTAATATTAAACCGAATCCAAAAAAGAAATAACTGCTTAAAGTTGTGTTTTCATGATAGATAATAAAAGCAAGTATAATTCCATATACGGGCTCTAATGTAAGTGTAAGATTTGCCGTGAATGCGCTTACTTTTTTTAGTGCATTTATGTACAGCATAAATGTAAATATGGTGCAGCACCAGCTTAAAATTATCAGCCATAGCCAATCAAAATGCTGTGGTGTTTTTTGTATTGACGGAAACAAAAAATTATACAAAGGCATCAAAAAACTCAGGCCTAAAAACCCGCCGGTTAGCTGATATAAAGTAATGGTTTCAGGCGCATATCCATCAATAAGTTTTTTGTCCATTACAGATACTATAACAGTTAGTACAGCCGATATCAAACCAACATAAATACCAGTTGAAAAAGATAAATTGGTTATGTAAATTAATGCAATACCTGCGAGTGCAAAAACACCTAAAACAAGTTCGTACAAGTTTATTTTTCGTTTGAAAAACAAGGGTTCAATAATTGCGCTTAATAAACCTGTAGTGCTTAAACAGGTTAATGCAATGGAGACATTTGAATATTTAATACTTCCGTAAAATGTAAGCCAATGTAATGAAAGCACAGTGCCTACTGCAGCTATCTTTAAAAAGTCTTTAAGGGAAATTTTGCGAATAAGTTTAAAGAAATAAAATAACGCCCATAAACTTATGGCTGTAATAAACATGCGCCACCAAACAAGCCATCCTTCGTTCAAACTTATTGCGCGCCCTAATACGCCGGTAAAGCCCCATAAAAAAACGGCGGCATGCAAACGTATCAGTGCACTTTTCATAAAAATTAAAAGACTAAATCACAGTTGTTATCCACCATGTATTTCCAAAAGCATCTTCAACGCCGCCTGAGCGCCCATAAGATTGATCACTCATTTTTATAACAGCAGTTGCGCCATTTTGTAAAGCATTTTCATAAGTGCTGTCTGCATCTTGTACATATATAAAAAAGCTCGCGGGTTTGGGTGCATATTCTTCTGTGCTATCCGCAAACATTATAATACTGTCGCCACCAATTTTTATTTCTGCATGCATAATAATTGTTTCGTCACGCATGTGTTTAAGTAATAGCTCTGCATTAAAAACCTTCTGAGTAAACTCAATAAATGCTGCGGCATTTTTTACAATTAAATATGGCGTTATTGTATGGTAACCTTCGGGAATTTTACTGCTCATTTCATTAGCTTTTATTAACCATAAAACTAATTATTGTACGCAATTTTTTTCATCGATTTAAAAACAGCGCAAACTATAATTGCATAGTGTGCATATTATCAGGTGTTCTTGTTTGTATTTTTTTCGTCCATTTTAAGTAAGCCCATAAGTTGTTGCATGGTACGCTGCATACCATCGGTGCTTCCATCCAAAAACATCATATTTCCACGGCCAACTTCAGCAAAATTTTTAATAGCTTCCGTCCACATGCTAAAAAGAATTACGTTGGTATCAAGATTAGCCTGCTTCATTTGTTCTGCTGCCTGGCTCATACCTTTTGCCACTTCTTCTCTAAATAGCGCCACGCCCTGGCCGCGCAATCGAGCTGCTTCGCGTTCTGCTTCCGCAGAAATCTTTATTGCATTACCTTCTGCTTCGGCACCTTTTGTTTTGGTGATAAGTAAAGCCTGTCCTTCATTTTCTGCAGCCGCTTTTAAATTATTACTTGCCACAACACGGCTCATGCTTTCCATAATAACTTTATCGAAAGTGATATCGTTGATCTGAAGATCTAATAAATGATAACCCCAATCTTCCAGCACATGATCTACTTCCGATTTTACAGATTCTACCAAGTCTTTTCTTAATCCCAATATTTCAGATTGTCTTTTTGTGGCCACATAAGAGCGTATGTTTCCTTCAATTGTCCTTATTAATGCCTGCATCAGGTCTTTATCGCTAATAAATTTAAAGGCTACTTTTTTTATGGTTTCTTCATCAGCATTCATTACCGCATACAACAACATACTTTTAAAATATACATTCGCCTGGTCTTGCGTTACCGCCTGAAATTCCAGTTCAACAGAACGGTTTTGAATACTGATGCGGCGATAAATTTGTTCAAGAATTGGTATTTTAAAATTAAGGCCGGGACGTAATATGCGCTTGTATTTTCCAAACATTGTAATAACAGCAATTGTAGCCTGGTTAACTGTTACAAGCCCGCTGAAAACAATAAATATTACAACAAGAAGCCACCAGAAATTTTGAATGATCTCCATTAGTTTTTTAAATTTTGTGAAAGGTAATAAGAGTTATGAATATGTATTATAAATTATGATTGATGAAATTTATATAACCAACTTTTGTATTTGAATAACAATTCATCATTCACGATTTTTCTTCCCAAACCTGCACCAGTTTCACCAGCACTTCCACAGCCTTTTCCATATCCTTTACACCAATCCATTCATGTTTGCTGTGAATTGCCTGCATACCTGTAAAAATGTTCGGACAAGGCAAACCCATAAAACTTAAACGGCTGCCATCTGTACCACCGCGAATTGGCTCGTTCACAACATGCAAGCCGACACGTTCATAAGCTTCTTTTGCATAATCAGCAACCTGCGGATGTTGTTCAAGTATTTCCTTCATGTTGCGGTATTGCTCGGTTACCTTAAATTCCATGGTTGCTTTTGGATGATGATGCAACACCTTTTCAGCAATGGCTTGCAAGCGTTCTTCATACTTTGCAAGATTTGCTGTATCAAAATCGCGGATAATAAAATCAATGGTTGCTTTTTCTGCAATACCATTTATAGCAACAGGATGTATAAAGCCTTCACGCTTATCAGTTGTTTCAGGACTAAATTCTTTTGTTGGCAAAGCAGCAGCAATTTCACCAACAATTTTTATGGCATTCACCAATTTATTTTTTGCATAACCAGGGTGTGCAATTACACCATGAATAGTTATGCGTACACCGTCGGCACTAAAAGTTTCATCTTCTAAAGTACCTGCTTCTCCTCCATCTAAAGTGTAAGCAAATTCTGCGTTCAACTTTTTTAAATCAACCTTTGCCGTTCCTTTGCCAACCTCTTCATCTGGCGTAAATAAAATTTTTATTTCACCATGTTTTATACCAGTATCAGACATTAAATAATTTGCCATATCCATAATTATGGCAACGCCACTTTTGTCATCGGCACCCAATAATGTTAATCCGCTTGCAGTTATAATGTCGCTACCGATATGTTGATTTAAATAAGCATAATCTTTTGCAGAAATAACTTGCGTTGTATCATCAAGCAAGGCTATATCCTGACCGTTATAATTGGTATGAAGAATTGGTTTTACTGAAGTACCGCTGCAATCCGGAGCTGTATCTACATGGCTGCAAAAACAAATTACCGGAACTTTCTTGTTTGTATTTGATGGAATGGTTGCATACACATAACCATATTCATCTGTGCTCACCTCACTCAATCCAATTTGCCGTAATTCTTTTGCAAGCAGTTGGCTTAAGTTTTTTTGCTTTTCTGTTGTTGGATGTGTGTTGCTTTCAGGATCGCTTTGTGTATCAATTGTTACATACTGCATAAATCTTGCAGTAACAGTGTGCTTATAATCTTTTATCATGCTGCTGTATTTATACAACAAATAAACAGCTTATATAAATTGTTTCATCATAAAAAAATAATTATTGATTTTCATTAACCAAACGATTAGTATAATAAAATTCTCGTTTGTTGTTTAACAGTAGCGGATATAATAATATTTTACAGGTTTTTTGTAAGTGATTTTTTTGAGGTGTGATTGTTGGATTTGTTTTGTACACGCAAACTATACAACCATATTTGAATGTATAAATATTTAGCCTGATGTACAATTTTTGAAACCTTAAAACCAATTAAGCTATTAAGGCATTATAATTAAAGGGCTTTTACCTTTTAGATCTACAAGTTCAATATCAAATATTAAATCTTTACCAGCCAGCGGATGATTTGCATCTAAAACAACAGCTTCATTATTTACTTCAGTAATTACAACAGGTAACTCATCGCCATTTTCGCTATGCATATTTAAAGTCATACCAACTTCAGGCTTAATATCAGGCGGGAAATTAGTCAGCGGAAATTCCAGTACCATTTCATGATTTCTTTGCCCGTACGCATCTTCTGCAGGAATAGAAATTGTTTTTTTATCACCAATTGTCATTCCGGTTACGCCATCATCAAACCCTTTTATTACCATGCCGCTGCCTACTTCAAATTCAAGTGGCTCGCGATTTTGGCTGCTATCGAAAGTAGTTCCATCATTAAGGCGTCCATGATAATGTACTTTTACTTTATCACCTTTTTTTGCTTGCTGATTCATAAATATTCTTTTATTTTTTTAGGGAGAGGAAAACTGCTTTTTCAGATATAAATTAAATTGAAAGTGGCTTGGCGCAAATGTATAATATATTGATTATTCATGCCAAATAGTTTAAACTGAAAGTGTAAAATGAAAATGTATTTTAACAATTTTATTAATAGTTCGCCTTTAAAAATTAAAGCGCAATAACAAAAAATATTGTGGTCTATTTTTATGAAGTTTGTTTATTTATGGCTTTTCTGTGCGATAACTATTGCGGATAATTAAACGCAGGTTTTGATCGTACGTAAAATATTTATACAACCAGTTTATAAATATTTGCAGCTTGTTTTTTACGCCCAATATCAGCACTATGTGAACGCTCATCCATATAAGCCATGCAATCCATCCGCCTAAATGTATTTTGGGTTTTGGAATATCTACCACGGCAAGATTTCTTCCAACCGTTGCCATAGCCCCTTTATCATGATACTCAAATTCTTTTTGCAAATGTTTATTGCCATCAACCTGGTGCTTCAAATTTATTGCAAGATTTTTTCCCTGGTTTATAGCAACATTTGCTAACTGTGGATGCCCGTGCGAATATTTTGGCGTTTCCATATAAGCGATATCACCAATGGCATACATATTTTCTGTACCTGTTATTTTATTATAACGATCAACTTTTATGCGATTGCCTCTTACTATTAAAGCTGCATCAATGCCAGCCGGAACATTGCCTTTTATACCTGCTGCCCATAATACTGTTTTAGTTCTTATGCTTTCACCTGTTGATAAAGTTGCGGTTGTACCATCATAATCTTTTACAACGGTGCCTGTTTTTACCGTAACGCCTAATGCTGTAAGATATTTCCTGCTTTGTTCGCTACTTTTTTCACTCATCGCACCAAGGGTTTCAGGGCTGCCTTCGACCAATAAAATATTCATTTTTGAAAAGTCGAGTTCAGGATAATCTTTTGGCAAAATGTACTTACGCATTTCGGCAATAGAACCACTTAATTCTACGCCGGTTGGGCCACCGCCCACTATTAAAATAGTCATCCGTTCCCGAAGCTCTTCTTCATCTTTTGCGATTAATGCATACTCAAAATTTTCAATTAAATGATACTTTAACGCCAAAGCCTGCGAGGTTGATTTCATTGGAAAGGCATTGTTCATAATTTTTTCGTTGCCGAAAAAATTAGTAGAAGCACCGGTTGCTAAAACAAGTATATCATAATTAAAATCTCCAATATCTGTGACAATTTTATTTTCTGCAGCAACAATTTCATTTAATGTTGTTATGCGAAAACGGAAATTTGGTGAATCCTGAAAAATTTTACGAATAGGAAATGAAATATTGCTTGCATCAAGACCGGCAGTTGCTACCTGATAAAATAATGGTTGAAACTGATGGTAATTATTTTTATCAATTAATAAAACCTCAATACCTTTTTGTTTTGAAAGGCTTCGTGCAAGTTTTAATCCTGCAAAACCGCAGCCTACAATAATTACACGCATGTTTTAATTTTTATTATTACAAATATCGCACACAATTAAGCAAAGGCTTTTATTGCTGAATTATTTTTGATGCATAGATTACGTGCTTTATTGTCAATTTCCGTGCTTGAATTATTTTCGGAATTTATGGCTTATTTACTTGGTGAGATGATGATTTTGTTGCACGCACATATAACTTTAATAATTGTATTAAATTGTTGTAATGAATATTCGTGAAGAATTATTAAAAGAAAAAAATCATTCAAAAACACATGCTTTAAAAATTTCTGTTTTTGCGTGTTCGTCGCCAAAATATTTTAAAGAATTAATGAATTGTTTTCTATCAACCGATTACAGGCTTGCGCAGCGTGCTGCGTGGAGTGTAAGTTGGGCAACTAAAAATAATACGGACCTTATTTATCCTTATATAAAAAATCTTATTGAACAATTACCGCGAAAAGATGTGCATAATGCAGTAAAAAGAAATAGTGTGCGCATTTTACAGCAAATTAAAATACCTGAAAATCTGCATGGGGAATTAATGAATAACTGTTTCAATTTTATAGAAACGCCCTCTACACCAATTGCTATAAAAGCTTTTTCTTTAACTATACTTTTTAATCTTAGTAATTTTTATCCTGAAATAAAAAATGAGTTAAAGCTGTTTATTGAAGAAAAATGGAATAATGAAACTGCCGCTTTTAAAAGCCACGGTAAAAAGATATTAAAATCTTTAAACGCTTCATAGCATTGTTGCAATTGCAATGATTGACAAGACGAAGTTTAATTAAAATGCTGCAGCTGGTTACCAAAAATTATTGAACGTTATCGAAATTTTTTAAAAACATTTTGATTGAAATAATTGCAAGAGCAGGTTTGATAAAAATTAATAAAGCATTCTTACTTTAATAGTTTCTTTTACTTCTTTCAATAATTCCAGCGCTTGCTTTGAAAGTTGTTTATCAACATCAAGCACCACATAACCGATAACATCATTTGTTTTTAAATACTGGCCAACAATATTAATATTATGCTTAGCAAGTTGTGTATTAATAGCACTTAAAACGCCCGGAACGTTATTATGAATGTGCAAAATTCTATGCGCATGATCTACCGGCGGAAGACTTATTGCAGGCACTGTATGAGAACCATTGGTAACACCTTTTTCTAAATATTGAAAAAGTTTGTTGCTAACATCGCCGCCAATATTTTCCTGCGCTTCTTCAGTTGAACCACCAATATGCGGCGTAAGAATTACGTTTGATAAACCTTGCAACGGCGTATAAAATTTGTCACCGTTTTTTTGCGGTTCGGCCGGGTACACATCAACAGCAGCCCCGCTTAATAAACCTTCCTGTAAAGCTTTTGCCAAGGCACGCAATTCAACCACTTCACCTCTTGCATAATTTATAAGTATTGCGCCCTTTTTGAATTGCTTTATATTATTTTTATTGATGAGATTTTTTGTTTGCTCAGTTTCAGGCACGTGCAATGAAACTATATCAGATATCGCTAATAAATCTTTCAGGCTTTTTGCAGGTTGTGCGTTTCCTAATGGCAGTTTTGTTTCAACATCATAAAAAAGTACTTTCATACCCATACCTTCTGCAAGCACACTTACCTGCGAGCCAATATTGCCATAACCAATAATACCTAATGTTTTTCCGCGCAATTCATAGCTGCCTTTTGATTCTTTTAGCCACACACCATCATGTGCTGCTTTATTTTTATCGGGTATACGGCGAATAAGCATAATACTTAACCCGATTATTAATTCTGCCACGCTGCGTGTGTTGCTGTAAGGTGCATTAAAAACAGCAATACCAAGTTTTGTCGCTGCTTCAAGATTTACCTGGTTTACGCCAATGCAAAAACATCCGATTGCCTGTAATTTTTTTGCCGCATTTAAAACATTTTCTGTTACATGTGTTTTTGAACGGATACCTAAAAGATGCACATCTTTTACCTGCTTTATCAATTCATCTTCAGACAGTGCGCCGCTTATTTTTTTTACATTAACATAATCGTTGTTTTTAAATAAATCGACAGCTTTATCGCTTATATTTTCAAGAAAAAGAATGTTTATCTTTTCTTTTGGATAAGAAGTGGTCTTGCTCATAATGATTGCTTACAAAGAAAATAATTGTTTATGTTTATAAAGAAGATTTGGCTGTGTTGTTATTAACAAAAATCCCCCCGAAAACGGAGGGATTGATATTTTAAAATCTGTTTTATTTCTTCTTTTCGTAACGCCTGCGAAACTTATCAATACGCCCGGCTGTATCTACCAACATGTTTTTACCTGTGTAGAAAGGATGCGAGGTGTTCGAAATTTCTAATTTAATAAGCGGGTACTCATTGCCATCTTCCCACTGAACCATTTCCTTTGAAGAAGCGGTTGAACGACTTAAAAAAGTATGACCATTACTCATATCTTTAAAAACAACCTGCTTGTAACTTTTTGGATGAATATCTTTTTGCATATCTGAATTATTGCTACGGGTTTTGCCGTATTATTTAAAAGGAGCGCAAAGATAAGCTTGGGTAACATTACAGCCAAATGATTTGTTTGGCTTTTAACTTGCCGTATAACCTTTATCGCCTGTATTAGAATTAACCGCAGTTTCAAACGCAGCAGCAGCTTTTAACTTATTTTCTTTGTTAAGGTAATATTTCATTAAAGGGCCAGCCATTATAATGGTGACAACCGTCATAAAAATCAGTGCAACAAAAACAGGCTCATCAATAATTTTTGCCTGTAAAGCGAGTGCGCCCAGCACAATTTCCTGCGAACCACGTGAGTTCATTCCGTAGGCAATTATAAAAGATTCGTTCGTATTTAAACCGCTCATTTTACTGCCAATTCCGGAGCCAATAATTTTTGCCACACAAGCTATCAGTAAAATAATTACAACAATTTCCAGGTTAAAATTGGCCACAAAATTTACCCGCAAGCCTATTGAAGCAAAAAATAATGGCGCTATTATGTTTACCACGAATTGATGTAGAATTTGCTGTAATCTTTCAGAAAAATGTTTTGAGTCGCCAATTACTACACCCATTAAAAAAGCGCCGAAAATACTGCGCACGCCAATGTATTCTGTAAAAACCGCACTTAATAAACACAAGCAAACGGCAAGGGTCATCATGGCGCCAACACTAAGAAATTTATTTGCTACTAAAAAAATTTTGTCAACAAGCCATCTGCCGGCAGTAAGTAATACAAACGTATATATTAATACCATTTCAACAGAAAAAAATGAACCTACATCTTTACCTGTTTTCATTAGCTGAATAATAATTGAAAATAATATCCAGCCTATAAAATCATTTATCATAGCTGCGGTAAGAATAAGATTTCCTAATCTCGAACGAAGCATTTCCATATCCATCAAAATTTTGGCAATAACAGAAAGCGCAGTTATGGACAAAGCTGTTCCAAAAAACATAGCAGGAATTAGCCTGTTTTGCGATGGCAATGAAAAAATTTTATCGTGAAAAAACCATATAGTAGCAAAGCCAAGCACAAATGGAAATATTAAGCCCATTAAGCTTATTGAAGCAGCTTGTTTGCCTTGTTTACGTATTTGTTTAATGTCTACCTCAAAGCCTGCTATAAACATCAACAAAATAATACCAAGACTTGCCAGCCCATCAAATGCAGCATAAGCTCTTGGTTGTGCAAGAAAAATTTCGTTGAATTGATGTGGAAATACCGAGCCAAATAAAGACGGGCCTAATATTATGCCGGCAATTATTTCTCCTATTACGGATGATTGCTTGTACTTACGGCAAAGCTCGCCCAGTATTCTTGCTGTAATTAGTATAACGCTAACTATTACAAGAAAACTCAGCACTTCGTCAGAGCTAAGCTTTGAAACCATAGTTACTGGAATTATTGGTGATACGTTTGGTAAACGGTATCAAAAATAAGAATATTCGCCTAAGTCTATAAAAACAATAGGATAAACAGTTAATTGCTACACTAATTCATAAATTAGCTGGTGATAATTTGCTTGTTTTCAGGCTGTGTTTTTATAGATATGTTAGTTTCATTACCGGCAAGTTTTAAGGATTTCTCATGTTTGTCAAGATAAAATTTCATTAATGGGCCTGCAATTAAAATAGTTACAATCGTCATTACAACTAAGCCAACAAAAATAGGTTCGTCAATTATTTTCGCCTGTAACGCCAAAGCGCCTAACACAATTTCCTGCGAGCCTCTTGAATTCATGCCAAAGCCAACAGCATAAGATTCATTTTTACTTAACCCGCTCATGCGGCTGCCAATTACTGCACCAATTATTTTGGCAAAACATGCAATGAATAAAATGATGGCAACAATTTCAATATTAAAATTTGTAACAAAATTTACTCTTAATCCGATTGAGGCAAAGAAAAGCGGAGCAATAATATTTATTACAAACTGGTGCAATATGTTTTGCAAACGTTCCGGAAAAAATTTAGAATCGCCAATGGCAACACCCATTAAAAATGCTCCAAATATTCCTCTTACTCCAAGATATTCTGTATATACTGCACTTAAAAGGCAAAGACAAACGGCCACAGTAATTAAACCCCCTGCAGATAAAAATTTGTCAGCAATCAATAAAAATTTATCTACTAACCATCTTCCTATTGTTAAAATAAAAACGGTATAAATTAAAACCATAGATACTGACCACACGGCACTTTCAGCGCCAGGCTTCATCATCTGCATAATAATTGAAAATAATATCCAACCCAAAAAATCATCAATCATAGCAGCAGTAAGTACAAGATTGCCGATTTTAGACCGAAGAAGATTCATATCAAGCAAAATTTTTGCAATTACTGATAATGCCGTTATTGAAAGCGCTGTTCCAAAAAACATTGCGGGTATTACAAGGCTTGTACCAGCGGGTGCCGAAAAAATCCTGTCGTAAAAAAACCATACAGTGCCAAAGCCCAATGCAAAAGGGAAGATTAAACCCATAAAGCTTATTGATGCAGCCTGTTTGCCTTGCTTGCGTATCATTTTTAAATCAACTTCAAAGCCTGCAATAAACATGAGCAGTATAATGCCAATATTAGCGAGACCATCGAAGGCTTTGTAGGGAACGCCATTTTGTGAAGTAAAAATACTTTCGAACAAATGCGGTGATAACATACCTAATAAGGATGGGCCTAACATAATGCCTGCAAGTATTTCGCCGATTACAGCCGGTTGTTTGAACTTGCGAAAAATTTCTCCTAAAATTCGGGCGCTGATAAGTATGACACTAACAATAATAAGAAAGCTTAGTACTTCATCAGAACTGAGTTTGGAAACCATAGCGTTGATCTTTTGGTGGTAATTGATGTTAAAATCAATTTCAAAATAAAGTCTTTAATTCCATAACTCCTATAAATTTAGTAGGAATTTGGCGAAAGATATATTTTACCCTGTATTCGTTTAATTATTGGGAATATTTATTTGTGAAAATAGTTTATTAGTAACCTCTTACATCTTTGCCTGCTACATAATTAAGAAAAGCTTTATTAACAACACGGTTACCGCCGGGTGTAGGATAATTTCCCGTAAAATACCAGTCGCCCGTATTTGTAGGGCAGCATTCATGCAAATCTTCTATTGTTTGGTAGATAACCTGTACAGGAGTTTCTAAACCTTTTGGTGTAATAAGTTGTGCAATTTTATCAGATATTTCCTGCGTGGTAAATGGCTTATATATATTACGCACCAAATTTTCTGTATGTAGTTCATTAATGCGTTCAAGCTCTTTTATTTTTTCATGCACATCGGTAATAACGCATTCTTTATTTCTTTCTTTTAATAATTCTATAGCTGCGCGAAAAGCGATAAAATCGCCAAGCTTGCTCATATCAATTCCATAACAATCAGGATAACGTATTTGCGGCGCGGATGAAACAACAATTATTTTTTTGGGCTGAAGTCTTGCCAACATACGCACAATACTTTCCTTAAGTGTGGTGCCACGAACGATGGAATCATCAATCACAACAATAGTATCTTCATTTTTGCGAACAGTGCCATACGTAATATCATAAACATGTTGCACCATTTCGTTTCGCCCGCTGTCTTCGGTAATAAAGGTGCGCAGCTTTACATCTTTAATCGCAATTTTTTCCTGCCGAATCTTACGGTTGATCATAGCCTGCAATTTCTCTTCAGTTACATCATTTCCCCAGCTTAAAATTCTTTCTACTTTAATTTGATTTAAATAACTTTCCATGCCTTTACATAAACCAAAATAAGCTACTTCTGCAGTGTTTGGTATATATGAAAAAATAGTGTTTTTTAAATCATAATCCACCGCGCCTAAAACTGCTTTGCTTAAATGATAACCGAGCGCAATTCTTTCACGATAAATTTTTTCATCACTTCCCCTGCTAAAATAAATTCTTTCAAAACTGCATGCTTTTCTCTCCTTTGGCTCAAGTACCTGTTGAATTGAATATTCGCCATCGGGATTAATGATCAATGCTTTTCCGGGCATTAATTCAAGCACTTCATTTTCACCAACATTAAATGATGTGCGGATGGCTGCTCTTTCACTCGCTGCAACAATCACTTCATCATTTATATAATAATAGGCCGGTCTTATGCCATGTGCATCGCGTAAAACAAATGCACTTCCGTTGCCTGTTAAACCACCAACGGTAAATCCTCCGTCGAATAAAACAGCGGCTTTTTTTAAGGCAGTAAAAATATCTGGGTTATTAGGATTTTTTTCATCTTCAATTGATATAAAATGATGGATCACTTCCATCATCGCAGCAAGATCGCTTTGCTTTTGAAAATCGCCCGGATTAATATTAATAAGATCAAATAATTCATCTTTATTTACAAGATTAAAATTTCCTGCAAGCGCCAGGTTTTTTGCCGGCACCAAATCTTTTTTAATAAAAGGATGACAAAATTCAACATTGTTTTTTCCCTGCGTTCCATAACGAAGATGGCCTAACAATAATTCACCAATAAAAGGCACATGTCCTTTCATTAAACCCGGATGTTTTTTTATATCAGGCTGATATTTTTCAAGCTCATTAATTTCTGTAGCTATTTTAAAAAATAAGTCTGAAATAGGTTGTGGCTGGTTGCTGCGAATGCGATGCAGGAAAGGGCTGCCAGGTTCTGTGTTTAATTTTACTGCCGCCACTCCGGCTCCATCCTGGCCACGGTTATGCTGCTTTTCCATAAGCAGATAAAGCTTGTTTAGCCCATACATAACCGTATCATGTTGTTGCAGATAATAAGAGAAATTTTTTCTCAGGCGAATGAGAGCAAGCCCGCATTCATGTTGTATTTCATCGCTCATTTGGGAATTGAAGGCGCAAATTTACAATTAATAATTAAAGTAATTTATGAATGATGTTGTGTTTCTGCAGCAATATGCTCTGCAAGCCACAAAAATTCTGTAAGAAATACATCAATATTCTTTTGAAAAGATGCATCAGTTAAATTTCCATGCTCATCAAATTTCTTTTCAATAATCGGCGTAATAAGCATGTGCGGAGAGCCAATTCCAAACAAAGCATAAATAAGCGTTTGCAATTGCAGTCCGGCACGAATTCCACCCATTGCGCCTGGAGAAGCGGTAACAATGCCAAATGTTTTTCGCGATTGTTTTGGAAAATGATCGAACAGTGTTTTTAATGCCGGCGTATAACTGCCATTATATTCTGGTGTAACAATAATAAATGCATCTGCATTAAATATCCGTTGTGCCAAAGGCTGCAATTCTAAAGGCGCAGCTTCAGCGTTTCTATAAACTTCCTGTTGCAAAACATTTATTTTCCAGTCGCGTATATCAATAACATTAATATCGTAACCTGTTGTTTCACTTAAATACTTTTTCAGGTATAAAACCATCCTGTGTGTAACACTATTACTTCTCGGGCTTCCTGAAATTATTTCTATGTTCATAAATTATATTCCTCTTTTTTTACTAAAAACATATTCGCAGTTTGCATTTTTATTCTACAGGAATAAATTAATAATTGCTTAAGCTTGCTTTACCATTTGAATGTTTAAAGCCAAACGAACATCATCACTTAATGCAATTCCGCCAGTTTCTGTAAGCGCGTTCCATTTCAAACCAAAATCTTTACGGTTAATTTTACCTGTTATTTCAAAGCCAAATTTGTTTTGACCATAAAAAACTGCACTTCCGCTATAAGTTACATTTAATGATACAGGTTTTGTTACCTCACGAATGGTAAGATCGCCAGTTAAAGTATATTCATCGTCAGATTTCTTTTCTATTGATGTTGACTTAAACGTAAGTTTTGGATACTTCTCAACATTGAAAAAATCATCATTCTTTAAATGAGCGTCTCTTTGTTCGTTGTTTGTTGAAATGCTGTCTACATCTGCTTCAAAAGTTATTGAAGCATCAGTAAAATCTTCTTTGTCGCTTTCCATTGCTGCATCAAATTTTGAAAAGTTTCCGCTTACGTTGGAGATCATTAAATGCTTTACTTTAAAAGTAATCTCGCTGTGTGCTGCATCAATTTTGTAAGTTGCCATAGTTGTTGTTTTTGTTTATTTATTTGATTGTTGAATTTCTATTTTCAATGTATGTACATCTATTGTAGTAAAAAAATTATTTTTCGTATTTTCTTATTTCCTCAAGTATATCATTTAAGGCTTTAGCTTTTTTTTCTTCTATTAAAAAAGTAGCATCCATTATATTATTAACCCTGTGTGTACTGTGATCAAGAATATTAATTCCTGCCGCTGTTAATACAATAACGGTTTCTCTTTTATCAGCCGCTGATGATGTGCGCTTAACCAATTTTTTAGTTTCCAGCCTGTCAATGATACGGGGAACGTTAGAACTTTTCTCGATTATTCGGCACGCGATCTCCTTTACACAAATTTGTTCAGGATGCCTGCCTTTTAAAATCCTTAAAACATTGTATTGCTCATGCGTTAAACCATATTCTTTTAATTCTTTACTCATTAAGGTTTTAATCCACCATGCAGTATAAAGAATATTTAAACCTGCTTTATGCACTTCGTTTCTAAATTTACTACTTTTTATTGCCTGTTCCAGTTTCACAATGCAAATATATGTACATACATCTAATTTACAAAATAAAAACCTTCGTATATGGCGAAGGTTTAAAAAAATTAGTTTGCTGCAGTGCTCTCAGACGTATACCAGTAACTTAAACTTTTACAAGTGCGATATTTAGGATCAATGCTGATATAGAAATCCGGAATATGCTGCTTAAACCACGCATCAAGTACTGTTTGCTTTTTTTCTGCTAATGCCTGCTGCGCCACACGATCATAATCATCTTTAAGATTTTCTCTGTGCGGTTCGGTTTGGCGGGCAAGATAAACAATGCGCACACCGGTTTTTCCGCGATCGTCTGTATATGTTAAGGGAGGCGTAATCTCGCCAACTTTCATATTTTTCAAGTTCACTACCAAGTCTTTATCCAATTGGTCAATGGAAACCAGGGTTGAACCATCAATCTGGGAAGTAAACCTGCCTGCACTATACTTTGTGTTATCATCTTCGCTGTATTGATCTACCGCTTTATTAAAAGTGAGGTTGAGTTTCGTATCAAAAACGGGATCATCAGTAAAATGATTGATGGTAGGAGGAATTATTCCGTTTATTAATGCCATTACACTAGCAATAGCTTCGATGGCGCCGGCTGCTCCAAGCAAATGGCCGGT
>JBDUEO010000008.1:0-20798 GCA_040002335.1 Parafilimonas sp.
GATAAAAATTCGCTTAGTACAGAAACCAAAACACTGCGAAAGAAAATCAATCGTGTTGAAGAAATGATTGGTGAAAGCGATGCCATGAAAAAAATAAAAGAAACCATTGAAAAGGTTGCACCAACAGAGGCAAGAGTTTTAATAACCGGCGAAAATGGAGTTGGTAAAGAATTGGTAGCAAGATGGCTGCATACAAAAAGTAAACGTGCTGATCAAACTATGGTTGAAGTGAATTGTGCGGCGATTCCATCTGAATTGATAGAGAGTGAATTGTTCGGTCATGAAAAAGGCTCATTTACATCAGCCATAAAACAACGTATTGGCAAGTTTGAATTGGCAAATGCAGGAACTTTATTTTTAGATGAAGTGGGCGACATGAGCTTGTCTGCGCAGGCAAAAGTGTTGCGTGCTTTGCAGGAAGGAAAAATTACCCGTGTTGGTGGTGATAAAGAAATTAATGTAGATGTGCGTGTAATTGCGGCAACCAATAAAAATTTATTAAAAGAAGTAGAAGAAAAAGCTTTTCGTATTGATCTCTATCATCGCTTAAATGTTATTCTTATTCACGTTCCATCATTAAATGAAAGAAAAGAAGATGTGCCTTTACTGATAGATAATTTTCTGGCAGATATTGCTGAAGATTATGGCCAGGTAAAAAAAGAAATTGATAAAAAAGCGGTTGATGCTTTGCAACGGCATAATTGGTCTGGCAACATACGTGAACTGCGCAATGTAGTGGAGCGATTAGTTATTTTATCGGGCAAAATAATAACGGAAAGCGACGTTACGAGCCATGTATTAATGTAATGATTTATGACTAAACATAAATCAGTTATTATAATTGTTGGGCCAACTGCATCTAATAAAACCAACCTTTCTTTACAACTCGCCGCCCATTTTAATACCTCTATTATTTCTGCTGATTCAAGGCAATGTTTTAAAGAATTAAATATTGGTGTTGCTAAACCTTCCCAACAGGAACTACAATCTACTAAGCATTATTTTATCAATTCACATTCAATACAGGAAAGCGTAAATGCGCAGGTTTTTGAAGAATATGCTTTAAAAGCTGTGGAGGAAATTTTTCAACAAACTGATATTGCTGTAATGGTTGGCGGAACCGGCATGTATATAAAAGCTTTTTGTGAAGGTCTTGATGAAATACCTGAAGTTGATAGTTCTATTCGAAATCAAATAATTGAAAATTATACAATTAATGGATTATCGTGGCTTCAGCTTGAAGTTGAAAAAAATGACCCTTCTTTTTGGCAACATACAGAACAAAAAAATCCGCAACGTTTAATTCGTGCATTAGAAGTAATAAAAAGCACGGGAAAATCTATTACTGAGTTTAGAAAAAATATAAAAAAAGAGCGTCCGTTCAATATAATAAGAATTGGTATTGATCTGCCTAAAGAGCAATTGCATCAAAATATTGAAGAACGTGTTGATGCGATGATGAATAATGGTTTGTTGGAAGAAGTAAAACTATTACAGCCTTTGCAACACCTTAATGCTTTACAAACTGTTGGATACAAAGAGCTCTTTAGCTATCTGCATAAAATGTATTCTTTAGAAGAAGCTATTACCCAAATAAAAACCCACACGAAACAATATGCTAAAAGACAACTAACCTGGTTTAAGAAAGATAAATTGGTTAATTGGAAAAGTAAATTAAACCTTAAAGAAATTATCGCAGTTATATAATAATTATAAAGGTTTCCCCAATTTATACTAACAACCATTAGCATAAATTGTTGACTCAGTTTCTGTTACAACTAAATAGTGTAAAAAAAACACATTAACTTTTTTTTTACTTTTTTTTGGTTAGATGCAATGGATTGTTAATTTTGACTGTCCTATATTAATTATTTATCACCTCTTAACATTTCTTATGAGACAAAAAATCGATTGCGTTCTTGTGCGTTTATGCGCACCTTTAATTTTGTTTTTGGTTTTGAGTTTTTCTGCCTCAGCACAACATACGGTAACAGGAAAAGTTACCAGTGCTAAAGACGGATCACCCATTGGTTTTGCAACAATTACAGTAAAAGGTACTAAAGTAGCAACTGTAACAGAAGCTGATGGAACTTTTACAATTAATGTACCTGCAGGCAGCGGTTCATTAATAGTATCCTCAGTAGGATATGCAATAACAGAAGCCAATGCTGCCGGCGGTATCGCAAATGTTGTTTTAAGCGAAAACACTTCATCTCTCGATGAAATTGTTGTTACAGGGTACACTGCTCAAAAGAAAAAGGACCTTACAGGTTCGGTAGCAGTAGTTAATGTTTCCAATTTAAAATCAGTTCCATCCGGTACAACTGAATCTTTATTGCAGGGGCAGGCTTCAGGTGTAACTGTAATAAACTCTGGTAACCCGGGTGGTGGAAGCAGCGTTTATATACGGGGCATAACCTCTATCGGCAATGTTAACCCGTTGGTTATAATAGATGGAACACCAGGAAGTCTTCATGACATTAACGTAAATGACATTGAATCCCTCCAGGTTTTAAAAGATGCCGGTGCTGCTTCTATTTATGGCGTACGGGGTTCTAACGGTGTTATTATCGTTACTACCAAAAGAGGCAAACAAGGTGCTGCGCGTGTAACGTATGATGGGTTTGTAGGAACCCAAAGGCCATTAAAAGACGGTTTTAATCTTGCTAACACACAGGAAACAGCAAATGCTTATGTAAAGCAATATGAAAATGATGGAATTGCTGATGGGAACAAACAATTTAAACAAGCCGCTGATGGAACAGGAATAATTCCTGATTATATAACACCAACAGCAGCAATGGCCGGTGATCCTAATACAGATCCTTCTACTTATGCTTTATATAGTAATCCTATTACAAAAGCAAACAAAACAGGCACAGACTGGTTTCACGAAATATTTAAACCGGCTCTTTTTCAAAGCCATACTGTTTCTGCAAGTGGCGGAAGTGATAAATCAACTTATTACTTTTCTGCAAGCTATCTTGATCAGCAGGGAACTTTGATAAATACTTATTTAAAACGTTACTCAGCCAGGATAAATACTACGTTTAATATTAAAGATCATATACGCATTGGCGAAAACGCGTATGTTTTTTATAAACAAAACCCGGGATTTACAAACCAGAATGAAGGTAATCCTATTTCAATGAGTTATCGTGAAGACCCTGTAATCCCTGTACATGATATTGCAGGTAATTATGCAGGAACAATTTCACAGGGTTTAGGTAATGCGCAAAACCCTGTAGCAAATGCTGAACGTACTGCTAATAATAAAAGTAACGACTGGCAGGTAAATGGAAATGTTTTTGCTGAAGTTGACCTTCCATTTCATTTAACAGCACGTACCAGCTTTGGAGGAAACTTCGATAACTATTATTACTACTATTTTAATTACACGGCTTACGAAAATGCTGAAAACAATACAAATGCAAATTCATTTCATGAAGCATCAGGGTATAACAGCAGTTGGACATGGACGAATACTTTAAACTTTAGCGATGCTTTTGGAAAGCATAATGTAAAAGCATTAATTGGTTCAGAGGCAATTAATAATTATGGCAGGTTTATTCAGGCAGACCGCAGTAATTATTTTCTTACCAATCCTGGTAATTTAACAGTGGATCCGAGTTTGTGGACAATTAATTTTGGTTCTCCATCCACACAAACAAATAATAGCAACGGTGCACCTTATGCAAGTTCCTTGTTTTCACTATTTGGACGTGTTGATTATAATTATGATGATAAGTATCTTTTAAGTGGTACTGTACGTAGAGACGGCTCTTCTCAATTTAGTGATGGCCATCAATTCGGTGTTTTTCCATCTGTAACTGCAGGATGGAGAATTTCCCAGGAAGAGTTTATGAAAAATATTACATGGCTTGATGATTTAAAAATTCGTGGTGGTTGGGGTAAACTTGGGTCACTTAGTAATGTTCCGGCAAACAACGCATATAATCTGTTCACACAGGGTGCAGACAATTCATATTATGATATAAATGGTACGAATACAAGCGCTGTACTTGGGGTATATGCACTTCAATACGGAAATCCCATAGGAACATGGGAAAAGGATAAAATTACAAACATTGGTTTGGATGCTACTATTTTAAAAAGAAAAGTTGACCTTTCTATAGAGTATTACAAAAAATCAATCAGTGATCTATTATTTCGGCTTTCATTACCCGGTACAGCAGGCGGTGGTAATTCTCCATTTGTAAACCTAGGTAATATTTCTAACCAAGGCATAGACGCATCTGCAACACTTCATTCTAATATTGGTAAAGATTTTAAATTGGATGTTACAGGCACCTTCACCTCTTATAATAATAAGGTTGATAAACTTCCATTTAAATATGTAGATGAAAGTAGTTCCGGGAGTGGCCGTTTAGGCGCATTTTCAAGATTGCAGGTAGGTGAACCGGTAGGTGAGTTTTTTGGTTACCAGGTTGTTGGCATATTTAAAGATGCTGACCAGGTGAAAGGTGCGGCTATACAAGATGGCGCTGCACCGGGAAGGTTTATGTATAAAGATGTTGATGGTAATGATACTATCAATTCAAACGACAGAACTTTCTATGGCAATCCAAATCCTAAATTTACTTATGGATTAACATTAGCCGCAAGTTATAAGAACTTTGATCTTTCAATATTCCTTTATGGCTCACAGGGAAATAAGGTTATTAATTATGTGCGTTTCTGGACAGATTTTCCGCAGGTGTTTGATGGTGCTGTAAGTAAAGATGCAGTGTATAATTCATGGACACCGCAAAATACAAATGCCAAGGTTCCTCAATTATCAAGAAACGCAAGCTTTAGTACCACCGGTAGTGGAGCAAATTCCTATTTTATGGAAGATGGATCTTATTTGAGATGTAAATCAATAATTCTTGGTTACACCGTTCCGGCAAATCCGTTAAAGAGAATTGGAGTGGATAGGTTTAGAATATATATACAGGCTGCTAACTTGTTTACAATCACAAAATATACAGGTTTAGATCCTGAATTGCAGGCATCAGATTTAAATAATAATACCAATTTCGGAATTGATTTTGGTAATTATCCTGCAAATCAAAAAACCTATACTGTAGGTATAAATCTTTCATTTTAACGATCTCAAAAAAATTAAATATGAAAAAATATAAAATAATTTTTCCGATCTGCATTGCCTTGATTGGGCTGCTGTACGCATGTAGTAAAGATTTTTTAAACAAACCGCCCCTCGGCGTTTTAAACCCGGGTATACTTGCTTCTAAGGCTGGTGTGAATGACCTTTTGATTGGTGCTTATTCATTATTGGATGGGGAAGGCAGTGTTACCGTAGGTGCAAACTGGGGATGCGCTATTTCAAACTGGTCATTCGGTAGTGTTGCTGCAGATGATTCTTATAAAGGTTCAGTGCCTACTGATCAGTTTAATGAAGGTGCAGGCCCAATTGCCCTGTGGACAGTTGATGGTTCAGACGGATACACCCCACAAAAATGGAACGCTAACTATGATGGTATTCAGCGTGCAAATGATGTAATAAGAACAATACCTTTAGCTACTGATATTTCTGATGCTGATGTAGCAGAACTTACAGCAGAAGCAAGGTTTTTAAGAGGTGTTTATCACTTTGAACTTAAAAAAGTTTTTAAAAATGTGCCTTATGTAAGCGATTCTATTACTGCGGGTGCAGGCAATTACAATGTTCCCAATATAGACGCCAGCGGCAATTATGTAGATATATGGCCTGATATTGAGGGAGACTTTCAATTTGCAATTGACAATTTACCAGAAACACAGCCTGATAAAGGCCGTGCAAATAAATGGGCTGCAGAAGCGTTCCTGGCAAAATGTTACATGTACCAGCTTGATTATGCTAAGGCAAAACCATTGCTCGATGATGTTATTGCTAATGGTAAAACAGCAAGCGGATTGAAATATGCTTTAGCTGCTAATTTTGAAGATAATTTCAACGCAGCTACAGAGAATGGTCCGGAATCAGTTTTTGCCTGTCAGATGTCTGTAAACGATGGTGCAGCAACAGGTAACGGTAATTATGGTGAAAGTTTAAATTTCCCTAACTCTGGCGGACCCGGCGGTTGCTGCGGCTTTAATAATCCTTCAATTAATTTAGCCAATGCATATAAAACTGATGCAAACGGATTACCTCTTTTTGATACCTATAATAATGATCCTTCAGTTAGTAATCCTACTACGCCTTATACAGGCACATTAGATCCTCGCATTGACTGGACTATGGGCAGGGAAGGAGTTCCTTATTTTGACTGGGGTCCACATCCTGGTGCTGCATGGATCAGGGATCCTTCAACCAATGGTTACTTTAATCCGAAGAAAAATATTTATGCTAAAAGCCAGCAGGGTGTATTTTCTTCAACCAATACTAATTTCTGGGCACCAACTCAAATAGATGCAAACAACTATAATATCATTCGCTTTGCCGATGTTATTTTATGGGATGCAGAATGTGAGGCTCAAATTGGTAGTTTATCAAAAGCTGAAGATTATGTAAATATGGTACGCAGCAGGGCAGCTAATCCTGCCGGATGGGTTTATGCTGGTGGTGCTGTTTATGATGCCGGTAAAGGTCAGTATTCTCCGCAAACAACACCAGCAGATAAATATTTGGTTAAGCCATATCCTGCCGGATATTTTTCTTCACAGGCAATTGCTGTAAAAGCTATTCAATTTGAAAGAAGGCTTGAATTAGCAATGGAAGGCCAGCGCTTTTTCGATCTATCCCGTTGGGATAATGGTACAGGTTCAATGGCAACTGTCATCAATACCTACCTGACTACTGAATCAAAAAGGCCAACTTTGTATTCTGTTAATCCGGGTACGCATTTTACACAAGGTAAAAATGAAATCTTCCCTCTACCACAAAATCAGATTGATATAGAAAATCAAAGTGGTACTCAAAACTTAAAGCAAAATCCTAATTATCAATAAATAGAATTTTTTTTAAGTAAAAAGGTAGAGCTATTTTAGCTCTGCCTTTTTTTATTCTTTCATTTAAATTTCACTGAAGGCCGCTTTGCAATTGAAATCTTATATATTTTTATTTTTTTCGTTTCTACTGTATATTTCATGCAATAAAGAACAAACCTTATTTCAACCAATATCTTCATCACGTTCAGGAATTAATTTCAACAATAAAATAGTTGAAAACGATTCCATCAACCCACTTGATTTAGAGAATATGTATAACGGCGGCGGAGTTGGTGTTGGCGATTTTAATAACGATGGTTTGCAGGATCTTTTTTTTACAGGCAACCTTGTTTCAAACAAATTATATCTTAATAAAGGCAATTTTAAGTTTGATGACATAACCAGCGAAGCGGGTTTAACAACACAAAATAAATGGTCGCGTGGGGTTGCTGTAATTGATATAAATAATGATGGGTTGCTTGATATATATGTTTCTGAAACTTTAGGAAAAGATTCGCGGCAACGCACAAATCTTTTATATATTAACCAGGGCCTTAATAAAAACGGAATTCCTTATTTTAAAGAAATGGCCAAAGAATATGGATTGGCCGATACCAGCGAAGATACGCAAGCTGCATTTTTTGATTATGATAATGATGGTGACCTTGATGTTTACATTGCTGTAAATGCCATCAACAAAAATATGTTTACAGATATGTTTCGGCCGGTTTTAAAAAATGGTCAAAACCCAAGCACCGGTAAATTGTATCGCAACGATTGGGACAGTGCATTGCATCATCCCGTATTTACAGATGTTTCAAAGCAGGCCGGAATTCAAACAGAAGGTTATGCACATGCCGTAAATATTTGCGATATTAATAACGATGGATGGAAAGATATTTACATTTCAAACGATTTTATAACGAATGATCTTTTATGGATAAATAATCATGATGGAACATTTACAGAAGAACTGAACAAATATTTTAAACATACTTCTGCAAATGCGATGGGAACTGATATTACTGATATAAATAATGATGGCCTGCCCGATGTTATTTCTTTGGATATGGATCCGCAGGATAATTACCGCAAAAAAATGATGTTGAATGCAAATAGTTACCAGCGTTATTTAAACAGTGATTTGTTTGGTTATACGTATCAATATGTGCGAAATACATTGCAATTAAATCGGGGAAATACTGTTGCTGAAAATGACTCAATTCAGCATCCAATATTTAGTGACATAAGTTTTTATGCAGGCATTGCGCAAACAGATTGGAGTTGGACGCCCGTTGTTGGTGATTTTGATAATGACGGTTACAAAGACATCATCATTACAAACGGTTATCCTAAAGATGTTACAGATCATGATTTTATTTCTTTCAGAAACCAGTCGCAATATATTGCCGGCAAACAGCAAATCCTTAATGCGATTCCGCAGGTAAAATTGCATAATTATGCGTATCATAATGATGGTGATTTAACTTTTACAGATGAAACAAAAAACTGGGGAATGGAAACGCCCACATTTTCAAACGGTGCCGTGTATGTTGATTTGGATAATGATGGCGATCTTGACCTTGTTGTAAATAATATTAACGATGAATCTTCAATATATAAAAACACATCACGCGAAAAAAATAAAAACAACACGCATTTTCTTAATATAAAATTTATCGGCGATTCAAAAAATATAAATGGCCTTGGCGCTTTTGCAGATGTATATTATAACAAAGGAAATCACCAGTATTGGGAAAACACGCCTTACCGCGGCTATCTTTCCACCGTACAGGATGTGGCGCATTTTGGTTTGGATACAACATCTGTAATTGATTCAATAATTATACGCTGGCCAAATTTTAAAAAGCAGATCATACAAAATATACAAGCTGATCAAACACTAAATGTGAATATTAAAAATGCTTTGCTGCCTTATAATTTTAATACAAATAAAATTGACACGGCTGCATTGTTTTGTAATGTTACTGACTCAGTAAATATTCATTATACACAAAAAGATAAAGACTTTATTGACTTCAACATACAGAAATTATTGCCGCATAAGTTTTCAGAATTTGGCCCTGGTATGGCTGCCGGTGATGTAAATAATGATGGCTTGGATGATATAGTTACGGGCGGTTCATTCTTTTACAGTGGCCAGGAATTTTTGCAACAAAAGAATGGAACATTCACGCAGAAAAATTTACAAACATTAAAAGATTCACTCAGTAAAAATGCAGAAGATGAAGGAATGCTTTTGTTTGATGCTGATGGCGATGGAGATCTTGATTTATATATTTCAAGCGGTGGATATGAAGCAGACCATGATGCACCAAATTACCAGGATCGCTTGTATATAAATGATGGGAAAGGGAATTTTACATTAGATTCAACAGCGCTGCCTAAAAATTTTACCAGCAAATTTTGCGTGCGTGCAGTTGATTATGATAAAGATGGCGATCTTGATTTATTTGTTGCAGGCAGGGTTGATCCCTGGAATTATCCCAAGCCTGTTTCCAGTTTAATTCTGCGTAACGATTCAAAAAATGGTTTAATTAAATTTACAGATGTAACAAAAACGGTTGCACCATCATTACTAAATATCGGCCTTGTTTGCGATGCAGTTTTTTCAGATTTTAATAACGATGGCTGGCCTGATTTAATACTCGCAGGTGAATGGATGCCCATTACTTTTTTAGAAAATGATAAAGGCGTTTTTAAAAATGTAACATCAACTACTGGTGTTGCCAACCAAATTGGCTGGTGGAACACAATTGCTGCCGGTGATTTTGATAACGATGGCGATATTGATTATATAGTGGGCAATGCAGGTTTAAATACGTTTTATAAAGCAAGTGATAAATATCCTGTTTCTGTGTATGCAAAGGATTTTAATAATGATGGAAGTTATGATGCCATTACGTCTGTTTATATTCCTGATAACAATCATGATGAAAATGTAAAAGAATTTCCTGCTTCATCAAGAGACGAATTGATAAAACAGATGATAACCATGCGCAGAAAATATGAAGATTATAAAAGCTATGCAACTGCAACAATGGATTCTGTGCTTTCGCCGGATGATCGTAAAGGGGCTATTATTTATCATGCAAATAATCTTGCTTCCTGCTATGTAAGAAATGACGGTAATGGAAAATTTTCTTTGCAAAAATTACCTGCACAGGCACAACTTTCTATGTTGTGCGGAATGGCTGTTTCAGATTTTAATGGCGATGGAAATTTAGATGTTGTAATAAACGGCAACGATTACGGAACTGAAGTTGGTACTGGAAGATATGACGCATTAAATGGGTTGATGTTAAAAGGCGATGGAAAAGGAAATTTTACACCTTTATCAATTATGCAGAGTGGAATTTTTATTCCGGGCAATGGAAAGTCATTGGTGCAATTGCGTAATAATAAAAATGAATGTTTACTCGCAGCAGGCGAGAACCGCGGGCCGGTGCGTGTTTTCAAACTAAAACAAAATAATAATTGTATTCCTGTAAAACCAGGTGATGAATATGCAATAATTAATTTAAGAAACGGGCAAAAACGCAAACAGGAATTTTATTACGGCGTATCTTATTTATCTCAATCATCAAGATTTATACACATTGATAAAAGCATAAGATCCGTGCAAATATTTAATAATAAAAATGAAAGCCGCATTATAAATTTTTAATGTAAATGCCGTACAAAAAACTTATTTTTTATTTTTTTTGCCTGATATTTATTTCATGCAGTAACAACAAAAATCCTTATGCAAATACGCTGGGTATCCAGCCTTCAGTAGTTGCGCAAATAGATACTGCACATTATACTTTAATACAATGGCAGGATTCAATATTTAATTTTGGAACCTTAAAAGTGAATGATTCGGTTCATTTAAAATATAGTTTTAAAAACGTTGGTGCAACGCCATTATTCATTACTGAAGCAAGGCCATCGTGTGGCTGCACCGTTACAAATTTTCCCAAAGATCCAATTATGCCGGGTAAATCGGGTGTTATTACTGCAACTATGCAAAGTGGTTTTCATACAGGCGAAATAAATAAAACTATTGTTGTTAAAAGCAATACTAAAGATCATGTAAATAGCATTCTCATAATACGAGGCACAATTCTTCCGGCAGATAAAAAATAATATTGAATGAATGTAAAAAAGTTACCACTCATCTTTGCTGCTTTTCTTGCAACGCTGTTTATTATTTCATGTAAAGATTATACTAAAAACAGCACACATAAAAATGTTAGTGATGCAAGCATAAATGCAGGAAAAAAATTAGCGGTTCAATATTGCGGTTCATGTCACCAGTTGCCTGATCCTTCATTACTCGATACAAAGACATGGGAAAATGGCGTACTGCCCGAAATGGCACCGCGGCTTGGTATTTTTGCATACAACTTTCATCAATATCCTTCAAGTATTAATGATCCAAATGTTGGCAGAAATTATTATCCTTCGCAACCCGTAATATCTTTTGAACAATGGCAGAATATTATTGATTATTTCACAGCAACTTCGCCCGATTCATTGTTGCCTGCAAAAAAACCTTCATCCATTCAAATGAATGATAAATTGTTTAAGGCAATGCAACCTTCTTTCACTTATAAAATGCCTGCAACTACTTTTGTACAATTTCAGCCCAACCATCAATTAATAACAAGTGATGTTGTTCAGCAAAAATTATTTTTCTTTAATAATTCATTACAATTAACTGATTCAATAAATATAAAAGGCGCAGTTACAGATGTACTAAAAGATTCTGATAAATATATTCTTTGCAATACAGGAATTCTTTCTCCAAACAATGGAAAATTTGGTTCAATAGAAAGCCTTTCTTTAAATAATATTAATGTTGTTGATACGATATTTGATAATTTAATGCGGCCGGTACAATTAACAAAAGCTGATATTAATAAAGATGGAAAAGACGATTATGTTGTATGTGAATTTGGTAATTTAAAGGGCGCTTTAAGCTGGCTTGAAAACACTGATACAGGTTATGTGCGGCACGTAATTCGCGCAGTGCCTGGTGCCATACATGCTTATGTAAATGATTATAATCATGATGGATTACCGGATATTTGGGCATTGTTTGCGCAAGGCGATGAAGGCATTTTTTTATTTACGAATAAAGGCAATGGTAACTTTGACACGAAAGAAGTTTTGAAATTTCCGCCTTGCTATGGATCTTCTTCATTTCAGTTAGATGATTTTAATAAAGATGGATTTCCGGATATAATATATACCTGCGGTGATAATGCAGATTACTCTCCGGTTTTAAAACCTTATCATGGTGTTTATATTTTTTTGAATGATGGAAAAAATAATTTTACACAAAAATATTTTTATCCTATCAATGGCTGCTACAAAGCCATTGCAAAAGATTTTGATGGTGATGGGGATTTGGATATTGCTACCATTTCTTTTTTTGCAGATTATGCCCATCAACCGGAAGAAGGTTTTGTGTATTTAAAAAATGAAGGCGATTTTAAATTTCAGGCTTATAGCTTGCCAGAAACAAAATATGGCAGATGGTTAACCATGGATGCCGGTGATTTTGATGGCGATGGAAAAATTGATCTTGTACTCGCCAATTTTTCTGTTGCACCATCAATGGTAAAGAAAGATATTGACTGGACTGCGCAACCTGAGTTTTTAGTGCTTAAAAATATTCAGTAATTAACTGCCCGCATATAATAAGAATATGGCTGGCCTTTTATGTAATTCTGGTTTTTCTTTTTTCCAGTCTTTTACTTTTTTTGTTTTGATTGATTCGGTTGATGAAGTAATATCAACACCAATGCATAACAATGTTTCTGGTTTTGCAGTAATTAAAATATCATTCAATAAATAATTGTTACGATACGGCGTTTCAATAAATATCTGCGTGCAATTTTTTTTAATTGATTCATTTTCGAGCTCAATAATTTTCTTCTTCCTTTCGTGAGTATCAACAGGTAAGTAACCAACAAATTGAAAACTTTGCCCGTTCATTCCGCTTGCCATTAATGCTAGAGTAATAGAATTTGGGCCAACCAAAGGAATAACTTTGGCATTATTTTGCTGGGCAACATGTACTAAAATTTGTCCCGGATCTGCAATGCCCGGGCAACCTGCTTCGCTCATTATGCCTATTGTTTTTTGCTGCGATATGTCTTTCTTAAAATTATTTAATACTTCGTTTTCTGCTTTATGAATTGTATGCCATTCATACGCATCAATATTAATATCTTTAAAGATTTTTTTTAAAAATCTTCTTGATGTGCGTTCATTTTCTGCATAAAAAACGTTGCAGTTTTTTACAGCATTAATAATATATGATGGAATGCAGTTCAATGCCGTTTCATCATCATATAATGCAATTGGTATAAGATAAATTGTTGCTTGCATGTTATTCAGCTTTTACGGGAATTAATTCTTTCATGTCGTGTAAACTTAAAGTGGCCGCCACAACGGAATATGCCGGCGCAAGTACCCAGCCTAACACAGGAATAACGTGTATTAAATAAAAAATTACTCCATTGCCAACAGCAAGCCCTTTATGATCGCCTATAAAATAAATGCTTTCCGCAGTTGTAAATTTTTTGCGTTCAAAACTATAATCCAGCATAGAAAAACCGTAATAATAACATTCAACCAGCAAAGCAAGTAGTGGTGTTAACCAACCGGCAACTGGTATAAGCGATAATAACAAAATTGATATCATATAAACGGATTGCCACAAACAATTACGCAGTGCAATTTTAATTCCTCTTACAATATCTTTTGTGTATTGTTTTGAGTTGAACTCAAATTCTTTTTCTTCAATTATAGAAGCGGTTTTTTCGCTTAAATAAGCAAACACCGGCGAGCCAAGTATCAGCCAAATATATTTGAACAACGAAAAATAAAACAGCATTTGCGTTATCCATAACATTACTCCGGCAAATGCAAATAAAAAGCCTGTAATTCCTGTACCATTTTTTGCAAGCCATATTTTTAAACCCGTTTTCAAACTTATCCATTCAATAAAACTGTTTGCCGTAATACCAAAAAAATACATGGAGATTGTAAAAAGGATTGCATAAATAATACCCGGAATAATTATCCATTTCCATAACTTATGTTCACGTATAAAATAATGCGCTTTGTAATAACTCTGTAAGGCAATAATAATTTCTTTGAGCAACAGGTACTAATTTTAAAGTTTAAATGTAATTCAATTGAAGATTTTATTACCTGCAAAAGCAAAACATAAAGAATTTTTAGCATCACTTAAACTATTGAATGAAGATTTTTACACACGCAAAGACGTTGTAAAAATTGCAAAGGAATTGCTTGGAAAAGTTATTGTTACAAACTTTAATAAGGAACTTACTGCAGCGCGCATTACCGAAACAGAAGCGTATAATGGCGCAATAGATAAAGCTTCGCATGCGTATAACAACCGGCGGACAAAGCGTACAGAAATTATGTATGCAAAAGGCGGCGCTGCTTATGTGTATTTGTGTTACGGCATACATCATCTTTTTAATGTAGTAACCAATGTAAAAGATGTTCCGCATGCTGTTTTAATCCGTGGTGCTGAACCAATAATTGGCGTTGATGTTATGCTGCAGCGCACGAAGAAAAAAAAGTTAGATTTTACTTTAACCAGCGGCCCGGGAAATGTTTCGAAAGCATTAGGTATTTATACACATCATACAGGCATTGATTTAAATAGTAAGGATTTTTTTATTGCTGATGATGGATTTAAATTATCTAAAAATAATATTATTGCTGCAACGCGCATTGGTGTTAATTATGCAGCCGAAGATGCATTGTTACCGTACAGATTTTTTATAAAAGATAACAAGTTTGTTAGCGGAAAGAAAGTTCAGAAATTATAGATCATAGTTAACCAGGAACTATTCTCTATGAACCATCAACCCATATTATCTTCGCAACATGTTCTATCCTGCACTTCGCGAATTGCTTTTTCTTTGGGCGCCTGAAGATGTACATTATTTTGCTATGAACGGTTTAAAAGCTGCATGCAATATTCCCTTTGCAAAAAAAATTGCTGAACGTACATTTCAATACAATCATCCTTCATTACAAAAAAATATTTTCGGTTTACAGTTTAAAAATTCTGTTGGTTTAGGTGCAGGTTTTGATAAAAATGCGTTGTATTTAAAAGAACTTGAAGTACTTGGTTTTGGTTTTCTTGAAATTGGAACCGTAACGCCAAAAGCGCAAACAGGAAATGATAAACCGCGTTTGTTTCGTTTGTCAAAAGATAAAGCGCTTATAAACAGAATGGGTTTTAATAATGATGGTGTTGATGTAATTAGAAAAAGATTAGAAACATGGAACAATAGTCAATGGTCAACGGTAACCGGCAAACTGATAATTGGCGGTAATATTGGCAAGAATAAAATTACAGCTAATGAAGATGCCTGGAAAGATTATGAAATTTGTTTTAGAGAATTATTTAATTGTGTTGATTATTTTGTAGTGAATGTAAGTTCGCCCAATACGCCTGGCCTGCGTGAATTACAGGAAAAAGAATCATTGGAAAAAATTATATCAAATCTTCAAAACATCAATCAGAATTATTCAACTCAAAAACCACTGCTTTTAAAAATAGCACCTGATTTAAATGAGGCACAATTGGATGATATTATAGATCTTGCTTTTGAAATAAAACTGGATGGAATTGTTGCAACAAATACAACTATTAACCGAGATAAACTTTCAACATCTGAATCAATAATAAGTAAAATTGGTGCCGGTGGTTTAAGCGGTAAACCATTACAAAAAAGATCAACAGATGTTTTAAAATATTTGATTGCAAATGCTGATAATAAAATTCCCATTATAGCGAGCGGCGGAATTTTTACGGGTGAAGATGCAAAGGAAAAATTTAATGCTGGCGCCGCATTAATACAAGTATGGACAGGCTTTATTTATGAAGGCCCTTCTATCGCAAAAAAAATAAATAAATTTTTATGCAATTAATGCATTAATATGATTCTGCTAAACTTCTTCATTCCTGCGCTCTGGCCTCATTTGTGGAAATAATAAAACATCTTGTATAGAAGGTTGATTAGTCATTAACATACACAACCTGTCAATGCCAATACCAATGCCACTTGTAGGCGGCATTCCATATTCAAGCGCTCTTAAAAAATCTTCATCAATAAACATTGCTTCATCATCACCGCGTTCCATTAAACGCGATTGTTCTTCAAAACGTTCACGCTGATCAATGGGATCATTCAACTCACTATAAGCATTTGCTAATTCTTTTCCATTGATCATTAATTCAAATCTTTCAACCAAACCAGCTTTGCTTCTATGCTTTTTTGTAAGCGGGCTCATCTCAACAGGATAATCAATTACAAATGTTGGCTGAATAAAATTATCTTCTGCTTTTTCACTGAACAACGCATCAATCAATTTTCCTTTTCCCATACTTGCATCCACTTCAATATGCAATTGCTTACATACATCAAACAATTTTTCTTCATTCATTTCACTCACATTAAAACCTGTATATTCTTTTATCGCATCATAAATAGCTATGCGTTTAAACGGCGCTTTAAAACTGATAACCGTTTCGCCAACTTTTACATTAGTAGTTCCATGTAAAGCCAACGCAACCTGTTCAAACAATTGTTCTGTTGTTTCCATCATCCAGTAATAATCTTTGTATGCGGTGTACCATTCAAGGATAGTGAACTCAGGATTATGCGTTCTGTCCATGCCTTCATTTCTAAAATCACGGCTAAATTCATACACCCAATCAAACCCGCCAACAATTAATCTTTTTAAATACAATTCATTTGCAATGCGCAAATACAAAGGAATATCCAATGCGTTATGATGCGTAACAAATGGCCTTGCCGCAGCGCCGCCTGGAATAGGTTGCAATACCGGCGTATCAACTTCCAAAGCGCCGCGTTCATTTAAAAAAGAACGCATAGTATTAATGAGTTGCGTACGTTTTAAAAAAGTATTTTTTACACTGGGATTAATAATCAAATCAGCATAACGCTGACGATAACGAAACTCAGGATCGGTTACTTCATCATACACATTTCCTTCTTCATCGCGCTTAACTACCGGCAATGGTTTTAAAGATTTTGTAAGCAGCGTAAAACTTTTTGCATGAATGGAAATTTCGCCGGTGCGTGTTATAAAAACAAAACCTGTAACACCTATGATATCGCCAAGATCAATCAGGTGTTTTATTACTTCATCAAATAAAGTTTTGTCTTCGCCTTCGCACACATCATCTTTCCGCACATATAATTGAATAATGCCTTTACTGTCTTGTATCTTAATAAAAAAAACTTTGCCTTTATCATTCAAACTCATTATTCGGCCTGCAACACAAACATTGCTGAATTGTTCTTTTGTTTCTTCTGAAAAACTGTTTTTTATATCTGTTGAATAATGTGTAACAGGATATAATGGAGCAGGATAAGGATCGATCTTAAGCACTTCTAATTTTTCCAGTTTACTGCGGCGAATAATTTCCTGCTCAGATAAATGTAAATTCATAAATTTTTTTTATCGTGAAACGTCAAACGGCAGACGTGAATACAAAACCAATATTTTTTGATGCGCAAATATAAGCTAACAAAAAACTGTTTAAAAAATGACAGAATATCAAATCATCTTTATCTTTAAAAAAACTGTATATGCCATCTTTTTTTATAGACGCTGATATTGCAAAAGCAAAAACAATTGATACAGATTTTTATACGCAGCAAAAATTTTATGATGAAGCGAAAGAGAAAATTTTTGCATCTTCCTGGCAATTTGTTGGCGATGTAAACAAAGTACCCGAAGCCGGCGATGCATATCCGTTTACAATGCTTGAAAATTATTTGAATGAACCTTTGGTGCTAACAAGAAATAATAAAAACGAAATTAACTGTTTAAGTAATGTTTGTACGCATCGGGGAAATTTGGTTGTACATCAAAGATGCAAACAAAATAATTTAAAATGCAGTTATCATGGACGGCAATTTTCGCTTGATGGAAAATTTATTTCGATGCCTGAATTTAAAGAGGTTGAAAATTTTCCTTCAAAAAATGATGACCTGCACAAACTTTTATTAAAACAGTGGGGAAAATTATTGTTTACCAGTTTATCTGCAATCAACAATTTTGATGATTTTTTTGTGGAAATTATTCAACGAATTAAATGGTTCCCCATAAATGATCTCGAATTTAAACCTGAATTCTCAAAAGATTATTATTTACATGCAAACTGGGCTTTGTATTGTGAGAATTATTTAGAAGGTTTTCATATTCCATTTGTACATGCAGGCCTGAGCCAGGTACTTGATTTTGGTGAATACACGACAGAAATTTTTAAGTATAGCAATCTTCAGTTAGGCGTGGGAAAAAAAGGAGATGTTTGTTTTGATCTGCCACAAAATTCACCTGATTATGGTAAACAAATAGCCGCTTATTATTTTTGGGTATTCCCGAATATGATGTTCAATTTTTATCCGTGGGGATTATCAATAAATATCGTTGAACCACTTGAAACGGATAAATGCAAAGTGCGTTTTCTTACCTATGTAAGTTATGAAAGCAAATTTGAGCAAGGCGCAGGCAGTGGTTTAAATACGGTGGAATTAGAAGATGAAGAAGTAGTCCAAAATGTTCAAAAAGGTATCCGTTCAAGGTTTTACAAACATGGAAGATATTCTGTAAAACGCGAACAGGGAACACATCATTTTCATTCGCTGATTGCTAAATTCATGCAATAAAAAAATCCCGCACGCAGCGGGATTTTTTTATTAGTTAAAATAGTTTACTGAACATCTTTCATAACTTTATTCTGTGTGGCTTTACCAGGTAAATATATCTGGAAACCTACACTTAAATCAAGCCTGCTATTTAAAGGAGCATTACCAAAACCAACAATTCCCTGGTATTTTAATAATGTTTCGAGGCCAATATTTGGTGTGATAAAATAAGCGATACCAGGCCCAAAACCTATACCTAATCCATTAGTAGATGCACCGTGAGATACATTATTTCCTTCTACGCCAACATTTGCTTCAACAAAAGCGCGTGTGTGTTTTAGAAAAGATTCTGTATTAACCTTATCTGTACCTACATAATAACGGCCTAATGCACCTACACCATACGATGTAGCAGTAGCACCTTTTACAGCGTCCACACCTAAATTTACATAAGCACCAACAGCTACATTATTTTGAATAAACCATGCGGCGGTAGGATTAATTGTCATACGAAAATCACTATTTTTATTTAGCCCTAAATTGAAATCGGCTATATCACTACCAACTAATACATTTCCTTTTTCAAGTTGAGCATCAGATTTTTGACTTATTAATAACGTTGAAGCAAAAATCAAAACTGCTAAAATCTTTTTCATAAATTAATATTTGTTTTTAAGATAGGTTTTAATAACCTGTTGCTGCATATCGTTTGTTAAATATTGTGCCAAAACTTAATACTTAGTCCAGCAGCTCTTCAGTTTCATCTTCTAACAAATTTAAATTAACGGCATCAGCGCCTGCAATACCCTCAACAGAACCTCTTATATGTGCCGCATTTAACAATACTTTCTCTAATTGTTTTTCTCTTGCTTTCCATAATTTTTCCATAGCATCGCGTTCTTTTTGAATGCTGAGTTTCATACTTAAAAAACCTTCGCGCATAGCTTTCCATTGTTCACTAAATTCATGGCTTGTTAAATAATTATAAAGCATGTGCATTTTATCGCCTTTGTTTTCCTGGTTTTTTGTTAGTTTAAAAACTTCCATAATGCTGTTGCGTAAAACGGTTGCAAGGCTTCTTACTTCAATAAATGTGCATATATATACGCCGTCTTTTTCACCAAATCTTTCCATATCTCTTGGTAAAGTTTGTGTAACAATAACAGCAAGATCGGCGCCCTGGCTTCTCATATCCGCTTTTAATTTGTCAATCCAATCAGCAGAAAAACTTGCCGTGCGTTTGCTTTCATAAATTATTTTGCCGCATTCATTACCAAATGGGTTGCATACAATTTGAACACAATCTGCACCGCGAACACCTTTGCCAACAGGCATTATTTTATCATGCGCAAAAGTTGATTGTAAAATATTTTCAAGTAATAATTCCTGCACTTCGCCCTGCAATTGCATACTGCTTTGTTCAGCTTTTCGTCTCATTTCATCAGCCAGTTTTTTTTGATCTTCAAGCTGTTTATCTTTTTCTGCAAGTTTTAATTTATAATCATTTTCAAGTTGTTCTTTTTTTTGATCTTCAATTTTTCTTATTTCCACTGAAAGTTTTTCTCTTTCTTCATTTATCTTTTTTTGAAAATTAATTTCAAGCTCTTCTTCGCGGCGTTTTATGTGTTGTTCTTTCTGTAGAAATTCTAATTCTTTTTTTCGCGCTTCTTTTAATTTTTCTTCATTATCAGTTGTAGTTTGCTGTAATATTTTTAATTGATTTTCATAATCATTGCCAACAGATTTTCTAATTGATATTTCTAAATCACTTTGTAGTTTTTTCTTTTCTTCCATCATCCTTTTGGTTACTTCTTCTTCTTTTGCACGAAGTTGTATTTCAAAAGCGGCTTCTTTTTGTTTGAAATCTTCTTCTTTTTTCTGCTGCCATTCTTTTGCCTTTTTGTTTACTTCATCTTGCATTGCCTTTCCAGCTTCAAATTCATTTCCACAGCCCGGGCATTTAATCATTGTCGCCATAGTATTCATTTTTTAAAAGATAAAGGTAAAGTGCGAAATTTTTATTGCTATAAAATCATAGCAGCGATTGTATTATTAGAAGCTGTACTTCTAATTTCCATCATAATAAAAAACAATTTTTGCATTGGTTTGCAAATCTGTTTTTACACC
>JBDUEO010000009.1:0-20313 GCA_040002335.1 Parafilimonas sp.
AGTGTTAAGCGCATTTAATGCCAAACTGTTTATCGTAAATGTAAACAGTGAGCATTATATTGAAATATCAGAAAATTTAGCTTCGGAAAAAGAAAAGCTAAATGAAATGTTTGCCGATTATACACCTGAATTTTATTTTCTGCGTTTATACGATATTGATAATGCTATACATGAGTTTGCGAAAGATAAAGACATTGATCTTATTATAACGGTACAGAAAGAACATTCAATGGCGCACAAGCTTTTTATAAAAGGCCACGCAAAAAAACTTGCTTACGACAGCACCATTCCTGTAATGATAGTGCATGAATAATTAATTAACTCCAAGTCATAAAAGTCCGCAAGCCAGCAAAAATGAAATTCATTACCTGGCTTGCGGACTTTGTTTTTTATCACCTTCCAACTTAATTGCATTTCATAAATTGCATTATTATGAAGAAAGAAAAGTTTAACTATTCAGGTATTAGTTCTCTTGCATTACATGCAGCGCAGCATAAGTTTGCCAACTCAGCTCATCTTACACCAATATACGCAACTTCTACTTTTACATTTGATGATGCAGATGATGGGATGCAACGTTTTTCAGGCGAAAAAGAAGGATATATTTATTCCAGGTGGGACAATCCAACGTTTAAACCCGCAGAAGAAATAATAGCAGCACTTGAAACCTTTAAATTAAAAGATAACAGTGGAAACGATATGCAGGCAAAATCAATATTGCATGCAAGCGGCATGGCCGCAATAAGCAATTTATTTCAAAGCAATTTAAAAACCGGCGACGCAGTGTTATCGCATTTTTCTTTGTATGGCGGCACGCACGAATACCTGCATAAAATACTTTCTCAAAACGGAATTAAAATAATGATTGCCGATTTAAGAGATTTGAATATTGCTGAAACGGCCATCAAACAAAATAAAAATTTACGCTTAATTCATCTTGAAACGCCTGCCAATCCAACTATACAATGTGTGGATATTGAAGGCATAACAAAGCTTGCAAAACAATATGGTTTATTGGTTTCTGTTGATAACACTTTTGCTACGCCATACCTGCAACAGCCTTTTAAATACGGCGTTGATTTTATCGTTCATTCCACCACAAAATTTTTAAACGGGCACGGTACTGCAATCGGCGGTGTTTTAGTTGGCCGCGATATTGATTTCATGAATACGAAAGCTACAAAATGGCATCGTTTGTTGGGCGGAAATACAAATGCGTTTGATGCATTTCTTTTAATGAACGGAATTAAAACGCTTGAATTAAGAATGCAAAGGCATTGCAGCAATGCAATGATAGTGGCGGAGTATTTGCAAAAGCACGATTCTGTTTTACATGTAAATTATAACGGGCTTACATCTCATCCTGATTATGAAATTACCAAAAAACAAATGCTGCATCCCGGCGCTATGTTAAGTTTTGAATTAAAAGATGGTTTACCTGGCGGTAAAAATTTCATTAATAAACTGCAGATGTGTACAAGAGCTGTTTCGCTTGGCACTGCAGATACGTTGGTTTCTCACCCGGCATCAATGAGCCATTTTGGTGTTTCAAGAGATGAGCGTTTAAAGTTTGGTATTACAGATGGCTTAATAAGAATGAGTGTGGGCCTCGAAAATATAGAAGACATTTTAACTGATTTTGAAAATGCATTGCAATGAAAAAGATAGCAATCATCGGCGCAGGTATAAGCGGACTTTCATGCGCGTATTCATTAATCCAAAAAAATTATAGCATTACGGTGTTTGCAAAAGCATTTTCACCAGAAATAACTTCTGATAAAGCGGCTGCTTTCTGGTTTCCATATCATATACGCAACGATAAACGTGGCATTAACTGGTGTAAAAAGAGTTATACTTTTTATCAAAAACTTTCGGCTGATGCTTCCACAGGAATCAGCATGAAACAATTAGTAAAAGTTTTGCGTGAAGATGTGATTGAAGAAGAACCTGTGTGGATTGATTTTATGCCAGAAGGCACATGCCACCTAATACCAAAAGAAAAATTACAAGCCGGCGTTGAAAAAGCTTATTATGTATTGGTGCCTTTAATTGAAACCCAAATATTTCTGCCTTATTTGCAAAACTTCTTACAAGATAAAAATGTTGTTTTTGAAAAGAAACTTATCAATGATTTTAATGAGTTGCCTGCTTTCAATGTTATAATAAATTGTACCGGTTTGGATGCGCGAAAATTATGTAATGATGCAACTGTAATTCCTGTGCGCGGGCAGGTTGCTTTAATTGAAACAAAAACAGAAATGCCAATTTATCTTGATAATGAAATGCCTTTATATCTTGTTCCCAGGAAAGATGCGATGATAGTTGGCGGAACATACGAAGAAAATATTTTTGAAGAAACAACCGATTCGAAAGCTATTGAACATTTATTGCAGAATGCTTATGCTGTGTTTCCTGAATTAAAGCAGCAAAAAATAATTGGCAGTTGGGCAGGTTTGCGCCCATATAGAAATGAAGTAAGGGTAGAGCATGAAACAGGCACAAACATCATTCATAATTACGGGCATGGCGGCAGCGGTTTTACATTAGCTTTTGGTTGTGCTGATGAAGTAACGCATCTTGTTGAAAAAATAATTAATCAATGAATATAACAATTGAACGTGCAGTTAAAGAAGATTGTAAAAGATTGCTTGATCTTGTGCAGGAGCTTGCAGATTTTGAAAGAGCGCCGCAAGAAGTAACCGTTACATTAGATCATTTTATTGAAAGCGGTTTTGGAAAAAATCCTGTGTGGTATGGTTTTGTTGCTAAAGAAGAAAATGTAATTAAAGGCTTCGCACTGTATTACGTTCGTTATTCAACATGGAAAGGGCAGCGTATGTATTTAGAAGATATTCTGGTTACTGAAAACTCGCGTGGCAAAGGCATTGGTAAATTATTATTTGATCGTTTAATTGAAGAAGCAAAAGAAAAAAAATTCAACGGTATTGTTTGGCAGGTATTAGATTGGAATGAAACTGCAATTAATTTCTACAAAAAATACCACGCAAAAATTGAAAACGAATGGCTGAACTGCAGCATAGAAATTTGAAATAATTTAAAAAAAATAATATAGTAATAAAGCAACAAGTCCCCAAAATTTATGAAAACATCATTCAATAAATATTAAGAATTGCACACAAAATTTATTACGAAATTTGCAGGCTATGCGTGTTTTTATTACAGCAGCAACTGTTGGTGAATGGATGCCTTGTTTTTCTAAGATTGATAAGCTATACACTGAAAAAAGCAAGCGGTTTAAAATTAATTTTCATCAATCCGGTGTTGGCATGATGTCAACATTATTTTCGCTTACCAAATTAATTATGGAAGAAAAACCTGATTTGATTTTGCAGGCAGGCATTGCAGGTTGTTTTGATCCATCAATTGAATTGGGAAAAATAGTTGTTATCAATAAAGAATTTGATGGCAATACCGGTGTGGAAGAAAATGGCAAATGGCGCGATCTTTTTAATTTAAAATTAGAAAAATCAAATTACCCGCCTTACGAAAAAAGAGCATTGCCAAACCCGCAAATTGACAAATTAAATTTGCTGAAAATGAAAATTGTAACGGGCGTTACGGTAAATGAAATAACCACGCGCAAAGAACGTATAGCACAACTTATAAAAAAATATGAGCCCGTAACCGAATCAATGGAAGGTGCAGCGCTTCATTACGTTTGCAGAAATACAAACACAGCATTTTTGCAAATGCGCGCCCTAAGTAATTATGTTGGCCAAAGAGATAAAAGCAAATGGATGATTAATGAAGCGTTGGATAATTTGAACGCATCTTTAATAAAATATATTGATAAATTATACAAAATAGTGTAAGCACTTTTATGAAAGTAACGCTTGGTTTTTCGCCTTGTCCGAATGACACTTTTATTTTTGATGCATTGGTTAATAAAAAGATTGACACAAATGAATTTGAGTTTAATGTTGAACTGCAGGATGTACAAACATTGAATGAATGGGCATTGCAGCAAAAATTAGATATAACAAAAATAAGTTATGGTGTTTTGCCATTAGTTATGCAACATTATACTTTGCTTGAAAGTGGTGGCGCTTTGGGTAAAGGTGTCGGCCCGTTATTAATTGCAAAATCTAATTTAAACGTTTATGAGCTGAACGATAAAATAATTGCGATTCCCGGCGAGAACACAACAGCGCACATGCTTTTTTCTTTAGCTTTTCCCAATGCAAAAAATAAAGTGTTTACAATTTTTAATGAAATAGAAAATGCTGTTTTGAAAAATGAAGTTGATGCAGGCGTTATCATTCATGAAAACAGGTTTACCTATCAGGATAAAGGTTTATATAAGCTGATGGATTTAGGTGATTATTGGGAAACGCAAACGCAACTGCCAATACCTTTAGGAGGAATTGTTGCAAAAAAAAATTTGGATGAAAAGATCATTCAAAAAATTGATGGTTTAATAAAAGCAAGCGTTGAATATGCTTTTAGAAATAATTATAATGAATTAAGTGATTATGTAAAAATACATGCACAGGAAATGAGCGAAAGTGTAATGCGCAGCCACATTGATTTGTATGTAAATAATTTTTCTGTTGCATTGGGAAATGATGGAAAAAAAGCTGTTGAGAAATTATTGGAAATATCAAACGGAATAAAACTTAATCTTAACCGCCCGGTTTATGAAAGTTAAAAATTTAAGCAAGCGATTAAAGACAATTTGGATGAAAGATGAGAAAATGTATGGCTTTATTTATTTTCAATAATCATATTTTAACCGGTATTATTTCTACCTTTTTTTTGTGCCGCATTTGTATTGGTAACGTATCTGTAATAGTTTGGTATAAAATATTAATAAGTGTCGTTTTTGTAAATGTTTTTACCGTGACCAGGCTAACTTCTCGCACCGGTGCCGGGCTTTTAAAATACCGCAACATATTTTTTTTAGCACTGCTCATATCATAAGTTGCCAGTTCAGGCAAAAGTGTAATGCCACCATTTTTATCAACAAAATTTTTCAACGTTTCAATACTTCCGGCTGCATAATCAAAATGTTTTTCTATAGAAGCATCGCGTTGCAGCGCACAAAGGTTCAGTACCTGGTTACGAAGACAATGGCCTTCTTCCAGTAACCACATACTATGTACATCAATTTCGCCGGGCAAAAGATATTTTTTATTAAACAGTTTTTCCTTGCGGGATACATAAGCCACAAATTCTTCATTAAATAAAAATGTTTCTTTCAGTTCAGCGATGTTTAGCGGCGTTGCCATAATACCTGCATCCAGCGATCCGTTTTTAAGCTGCCGTACAATAACTTCTGTGGTAAGTTCATGTATGCTCAGGCGTACCTGCGGATATTTTTTAATAAGTGCTTGTAGAAACTGTGGTAAAAGATAAGGTGCCAATGTTGGTATGATGCCAATTTTTAGCGTGCCCGCAACAATGTTTTTTTCCTGCTGAATAAGTTGTTGCATCATGCGTGCTTCTGACAATATTTTTTTAGCCTGTTCAATAACTATTTGTCCGGTTTCTGTTGTAGTAACAGGATTGGTACGGATGAATATTTGCACATCAAGCTCTTCTTCCAGCTTTTTTATTTGCATACTAAGCGATGGTTGCGTAATATGGCAATGCGTTGCAGCCTTTGCAAAATGTTTTAATCTGTCAAGTGCTAAAACATACTCTAATTGGGTTAATGTCATAATAGGTTTAAACTATTGAAGTATAAAATTAATTGATTGAAATTATTTCTCAAATGTTTTAAATTTGTTAGTTCTGCAGCATTGCTTTTACAAATACAGTATTCATTTAATTAAAAATATATTTATGGAAAAAGATTCAGAAGACATTAATAAATGTCCTTATACTAATGGCAGTGTGAAGCATAATGTAGGTGGCGGCGGCACCAAAAGCCGCGACTGGTGGCCAAACCAGTTAAAACTGAACATCCTGCGGCAGCATTCGTCTTTATCTAACCCAATGGGCGAAAATTTTAATTACGCAAAAGCTTTTAAAAGTCTCGATTTAGAAGCATTGAAAAAAGGTTTGCATGCGCTAATGACTGACTCGCAGGATTGGTGGCCTGCAGATTTTGGCCACTATGGTGGTCTGTTTATTCGCATGGCGTGGCATAGTGCAGGAACCTATCGTGTAGGTGATGGCCGCGGTGGAGCAGGAGGAGGACAGCAACGTTTTGCGCCACTAAACAGTTGGCCGGATAATGTAAGCCTTGATAAAGCAAGAAGGTTGCTTTGGCCTATTAAACAAAAATATGGCCGCAACATTTCATGGGCAGATTTATTGATACTCGCTGGTAATGTAGCGCTTGAATCAATGGGCTTTAAAACATTTGGTTTTGCCGGCGGCCGTGCTGATGTATGGGAACCTGATGAAGATGTATATTGGGGTGCCGAAACTACCTGGCTGGGCAACGATGAGCGCTATGCACAAGGTTCGGAAGGAGTGGAGGAGAATCATGGTGTGCTGGTATCAGACGAGGATCCCGGTCGTCGTATTCATTCACGTAAACTGGAAAATCCGCTTGCTGCAGCACACATGGGTTTGATCTATGTGAATCCTGAAGGGCCTGATGGTAATCCTGATCCTGTTGCGGCAGCAAAAGACATCCGCGAAACATTTGGCCGTATGGCAATGAATGATGAAGAAACAGTTGCGCTGATTGCAGGCGGACATAGCTTTGGCAAAACTCACGGTGCCGCTTCTGCAGATCATGTAGGCAAAGAGCCTGAATCTACAGATATGGATATGCAGGGACTTGGATGGAATAATAGTTATGGCACAGGTAAAGGTGGTGATACCATTACAAGCGGGCTTGAAGTAACATGGACGAAAACGCCTACCAAATGGAGTAATAATTTCTTTGAAAATCTTTTTGGGTTTGAATGGAAACTCTCGAAAAGTCCGGCGGGTGCGCACCAGTGGGTAGCAAAAGACGCAGAGAATATTATTCCTGATGCATTCGATTCATCCAAGAGTCATAAACCAACAATGCTTACCACTGATCTTGCTTTAAGGCTTGATCCTGTTTACGGAAAAATATCAAAACATTTTCTTGAAAACCCGGAAGCTTTCGCAGATGCTTTTGCCCGTTCCTGGTTTAAATTAACGCATCGCGATATGGGTCCGCGTGAACGTTATTTGGGTTCTGATATACCTCAGGAAGAATTGCTTTGGCAAGATCCGATTCCAACAGTTAATCATACATTGATTGATGAAAATGATATCGCCACATTAAAAGAAAAAATATCAGGATCGAAATTGAGTGTATCTGAATTAGTATCTACAGCGTGGGCTTCGGCTTCTACCTTTCGCGGATCGGATAAACGTGGCGGCGCTAATGGTGCCCGTATTCGTCTCGCACCTCAAAAAGATTGGAAGGTGAATAATCCTGTACAACTGAAAAAAGTATTGGATACACTTGAAAGCATTCAAAAAGAATTTCAATCAGGTAATAAAAAAGTTTCTATCGCTGATTTAATTGTACTGGCAGGTTGTGCCGCAATAGAAAAGGCTGCAAAAGATGCCGGACATGAAATTGCTGTTCCATTTACACCTGGCCGCATGGACGCATCGCAGGAACAAACTGATGTAGAATCCATAGCGTTTCTTGAAACACCTGGCGATGGTTTCCGCAATTATCGAAAAGCAAAATTTCATGTATCTACTGAAGAGTTACTCATAGATAAAGCGCAATTACTTACACTTTCTGCGCCTGAGCTAACGGTGTTAGTTGGTGGTATGCGTGTGTTAGATACAAATTTTGATAGTTCCAAACATGGTGTGTTCACACAACAACCCGGTAAGCTTACCAACGATTTTTTTGTAAACTTACTTGACATGAATACAGCATGGAAAGCTACCTCTGACGAAAGAGAAATATATATTGGAAGCGATCGTGCTACAGGCCAGCCAAAATGGACGGCAACACGGGCTGATCTTGTATTTGGTTCTAACTCAGAATTAAGGGCTGTTGCAGAAGTATATGGAAGTGCAGATGCAGGGGAAAAATTTGTAAAAGATTTTATAGCAGCCTGGAATAAAGTGATGAATTTGGACAGGTTTGATATAGCCTGATTATAAAATTTATGTATGATAAAGAGGCTGTCTCAATATGCTGAGTCAGCCTCTTTTTATAAGTTGACTTAACGGCATAGTTTTTTCAACATAATAAAAAAATATTTATGAGTTCAGCATTTGTAAAAGAAAGCGAAGAACAATGGTTGCATGATGTAATGCCTACCTTAAACGCATTAGCGTATTATCTTACAAAAGAAAACAATGGTGTACGCATATATGAGCGCAGTAATTTTGTGGATGCAAAATCAGGTAAAACGGTACATGTAATGAGCAATGGCGGAAATTATAGTATAGATGATGATGGTAAATGGAATACGCGTTGATGTTATCACACAAATAAAACATGAAAAAGATAGTATTAATTACCGGCGCTACTACTGGCATTGGCAAAGCAACAGCCATTGAACTTGCTAAAGCTAATTATGTAGTTTATGGCGCAGCACGCAGACAAGATAAACTGAAAGAGCTTGAACAATACAACATAAAAACACTGCGCATGGATGTTGCTGATGATGCACTGGTGACGCAAGGCATAGAAACTATTTTACACAATGAAGGCAGAATTGATGTGCTCATAAACAACGCGGGTTTTGGCTCTTATGGCGCTATTGAAGACGTGCCAATAACTGATGCCCGCTACCAGCTTGAAGTAAATGTATTTGGTGCTGCCCGTTTAATGCAACTTGTATTGCCACACATGCGTAAACAACAATATGGTAAGATAGTGAACATATCTTCTATTGGCGGAAAACTGGCTACACCTTTTGGGGGCTGGTATCATGCCAGTAAATATGCGCTGGAAGGTTTAAGCGATAGCTTGCGCAACGAAGTAAAACCATTTGGTATTGATGTAATACTGATTGAACCGGGCGGAGTTGAAAGCGAATGGGGAAGCATTGCTTATGATAACCTTATTAAAAATTCATCACATAGTGTTTACAGAACTATGGCCGAAAAATTTGCTGATGGTTTAAAACAAACACTGCATAAAAATGCCAAAGCCACATTAATTGCCAGGCTGATTGAAAAAGCAATTAAAGCAAAGAAGCCTAAAGCAAGATACGTAGCTGGTTATATGGCAACACCTGCGCTTTTAGCCAAAAAAGTATTATCAGATAGAATGTTTGATGCAGCCATGATGAGCCAGTTAAAATAAATGAAGTACTAAGCTACAAGCACAATAAGATATTCATTTCGTTGTGCTTGTAGCTTAGTATTAACTAACTCAAAAGTTTGTTTAAATAATTGTAACTGACCGTTACATTCTGCAATGGCTGTGGTGCTCCATCCTGTTCTACAAAAAAATATTTCATACCTGATTCTTTAGCATTATCAAAAATGCGTTTGAAATCAATAACACCCGATCCAACTTCTGCAGGTTGCATATTAGTTTTATCAAGGTCTTTTACATGCCATAATGGATAGCGGCCGGGATGCAGTTTAAATAAAGCAACCGGATCTTGTTTTGCTTTAGTCGCCCATGCAAGATCAAGTTCCATTTTCACAAGATCTTTATCTGTGTTATCAAGAATATAATCAAAAGGGCGATGGCCTTCTATTTCATCAAATTCTGTTACATGGTTATGATAAGCGAATTGAACACCATTCTTTTTGCAGGCTTCGGCGCTTTTGGTAAAAACTTCTACTGCAGTTTTTATTTCATCCAGCGTGCTTACAGGAATGCTTGAACAAACCAAATAACTTAATCCGCCTTCTGCTGCATCATCTGCAAGTTGCTGATAATTTTCAGTCAGGTTTAAAGGCTTAGGCGCATCTTTCATCTTATCCATATAAGCTTTTATGCGTGCAGAGTCTTCAGCATTTTTAGCCATTTTCATTATTTGCGCCTGCGTAAATGGCGCGCCACCCACATGCGCAGAACGCCAATGCAAACCGGCATCTTTTACCATGGCAGAAAATTCTTTTGGTGTATAACCATAAAAATTTCCTTTTCCTGATCCTGCACTTTCCACTTCTTTATAACCGATTGCTGCTAATTTTTGCAAAGTGCTTTTTGCATCTGTTGTCATAAGGTCTCCAAGTGTGTACAACTGAAGCCCAATTGGCGGAAAAGATTTTTCTGTTGAGAACAAAGATTTGTTTCCAAACTTTGTTATAAATAAACCTGCCAAAGCAAATGTGCCGGATTGTTGAATAAATTTTCTTCTTGTAGCCATCGTTATTAATTTATGTTGATTAAAGGTATTGATTCTGTTTTAAGCTGAAAAGCTTTTGTGTTACAATAAGTAAATTTTATACTCGCAAACAAGCAGCCAATAAAATTATTTCAACGATCTTTTTTCAACACCATCTTTCGTAATTTTTACAGGTAAAATATATCCATCCTTATCAAAATACATGTGCTCAATACACGTTTCGCGGTGATTACCGTTTGTAGTATTTAACGGCCTGCGATGATATATAATATACCAATCGTCTGTGTTGGGAATATTGATAACTGAATGATGGCCGGCACCTGTAGCCACTGCAGAATCTTCCTGTAATATTTTTCCAATGCGTTTAAACGGTCCAAACGGTGAATCACCAATCGAGTATGCAACACTATAATCAGGCCCGGTCCAATCACCTTCAGACCACATTAAATAATACTTTTCTTTGCGCACAATCATAAATACACCTTCCACGTAATTATCTGGTGTAATTGATTTAAAAATTGTTCCATCAGCAAACGGCACAAAACCCGTAAAATCATTATTCAGTTTTCCAATATTGCAATGTTTCCATCCTCCATAAAGAAGATAATATTGCCCGTCTGTATCTTTAAAAACAAACTGGTCAATTGGCTGCGCGCCATTATAAAATTTATCAATCAAAGGCTTGCCGATATGATCTATAAACGGGCCTGCAGGATTATCAGCAACGGCAACGCCAATGCCTCCTGACTGGTTATTATTCTGAATATCGTTTGCGCCAAAAAACAAATAATATTTGTTGTCTTTTTTTGTAATGGAAGGCGCCCAAATAGAATATGCTGCCCACTTAACATTACTAATATCCAGCACATGCGAATGTTTTTGCCAGTTGCTTAAATCGCTTGAAGAAAATGCATCAAGAAATGTTTGTTTAAGATATTGCGGATTGATGGTATTTTTTTGTGTGGCTAACTGCGCTGCTGATAAACCGGTTGATGTATCGCGGATGCCATTGTAATCATCGGAATAAGTTGGATATATCCAATACATATTATCAAATATGCGGCATTCCGGATCAGCATACCAACCCGGAAAAAGCGGGTTGCCTGTTTTATTGTTGCTTTGAGAAAATGAATTACAAGCTATCAACAATAATAAAATAGTAAGAATTTGTTTACGCATAATTTTTAAAATAATGATTGTAAAATTTACAAGATAAAAAAGGTTTGCTTAATGCCATACATCATCAAGAACATATTTAATAAATACGATTACTTACATGTTTTTTTCTTCTTCATTCCATGGCTTTAATTTGGTAAATGGAAGTTTTAAAAGATGGCCAACCGTTAATTCATGTGCATTATGATAAGCAGGAACGCCGATAACAACATCTTCATTGCTGATGTTTACATGCATAGTTTTATGCAATCTGTCCCAGAAAGAAAAGATAGTGCCAAAGTTGCTGTCTGTTTCTTTTTTTATAATAGAATGATGAATGCCATGCATGCGCGGCGTTACAATTAGTTTGTTCAATAACTTTTCAAAACGCAGTGGAAGTTTTGTATTGCTGTGATGAAACTGCGTTTCAGCTTCAAAAATAATTTCATATATCAATATCATTAATGGCGATACGCCAATTAATAAAACGATTGCGCTGCGAAAAATAACAGAGCCAATTATTTCGCCAAAATGAAAACGGAAAGCGGTGGTAACATCCATATCAATATCGGTATGATGTACAATATGAAAACGCCACATAAGCGGCAAGCGGTGTAAAATAATATGCCACCAGTAAATGCTGTAATCAAGCAATATAAATGCAATAATACTTTCAATCCATACAGGCAAATCATACAAATAATTTAGGCCAATATGCCAGCTTTCATTTTTTGCTGCCAGCCAAATTAATACAGGTATTAACATGAACCTTAGTAATGCAAATGCAGGAATTGAAAGTAGTGTGTTGATGATGATTCTTTTAAAACGCGGTTGCAGCCTGCGCCGTAATTTAAAAATGCTTTCGAGTGTAAATAATAATATAAATATTGACACAAGTATAATGAAACCGTATATATCAAACAAGTGATGTATCATGCTTTTGCCGTGCTACTTTAAGATTATAATTTATTTTTTTTTATTAATCTTTTGTGCAGCTTAAGTAAATTTTGCTGCGAATAACCCATGTAATATAAAAACCAGATGCGAAAAAAAATTGCCTGCATTCTGTATATGCCATTGTCAAGATATTTTCTTGCAGATGTAATAACTATATCATTCAGCACAATAAATTTTCCAATTTTTTTTATGCGGTGAATAATTTCCTGGTCTTCCATCATGTATAGATCTTCGCGAAAACCACCGCATTTTTTAAACACATCTTTAGTTACAAATAAACTTTGATCTCCAAAACGTACAGCGTTTACATCAAACCTTGTAAACCATGCATTTGCTTTTAAAAACCAATGCTGGTAATCAAATGCAAGCTTAAAACAACCGCTTGCAGAATTATTATTTATTGCACTGTTTATTTGATCAATAAATTTTTCCGGTGGAATACTGTCAGCGTGCAAAAAATATAATACATCGCCATTTGCTTTTGCTGCGCCATAATTCATTTGTGCTGCTCTTCCTTTTTTGTTACTGATGATGGTTGTTATATTATATGTTTTTGCAATCGTAACTGTTTCATCGCTGCTGCCACCATCAACAATAATTATTTCTGTTTCATGATGTGCAACTTTCTTTTTTACACGCGTTATTGTTTCAGCAATTTGTTCAGCTTCATTATATGTTGGTATGATGATGCTAAGCATGTAAATATTTCAAATCTTTTTCTTCATCTACGTCGTGCAACATGGGCAACATGTAATAAGAAAGTTGATCTTTTTTGCAATGCGCTATCGTTTTTTCACACACTTCACCTGTGCTCCATTTTATATTTTCAAATAAATATGCATGCAGTTTTTTCATACCTAATAAATAATAACCGCCATCTTCGGCCGCGCCAATTACAACATCAAAACTCTTCAGATTAGTAAAGGCTTCATTCAAAATTTCTTCTGTAAGTTCCGGGCAATCTGTACCAATAATTGCAACATTAAAAAAGCCATTGCTAAATGCATAATCAAATGCGTTCAACATTCTTTCACCAAGCTCAAAGCCTTGCTGCGATTGCTTTTCATAATCACTGTTCCAAACATCATTATGCACTATTTCATCAGCATAAAAAATAATTTTATGTACATCAATGTTGGTAGCAGCATTATGTGTATGCTGTATTAATTGCTTATAAACTTCCAGCGCTTTTTGTTTACCAACGGTTGCAGCAAGCCTGGTTTTTACTTTTCCAAGCACGGCATTTTTTGTAAAAATCAACAAGGCGTTTTTGTTCATACTGCAATAATTGTTTGCGCCAATAAGCGGCTTAATTTTTCATCTGCTTTTCCTGCTGCTTCAATAATTTCCTGAATGTTTACCGGTTTCAAATTATCAGGATCGCATTCATCTGTTATAACCGAAATGGCGGCGCAGGGCAATTTCATGTGGTTAGCTGCAATTACTTCGGGCACTGTTGACATACCTACCATGTCCGCACCAATAATTTTTAAATAACGATACTCCGCTTTTGTTTCAAGGTTCGGGCCGTTAACCGCAGCATACACGCCTTTTTGTAAATTGATTGAAAGCGCTGTTGCATTATCAAACAATAAATTTTTTAAGTAAACATCATACGGTTCGCTCATATCAGGAAAACGATCGCCTAAATCATTATCGTTTTTTCCCGTTAACGGATTGTTTGATTGAAGGCTGATGTGATCATCAATCAATACTAAATCGCCTTGTTTAAAATTAAGATTAATGCCACCTGCCGCATTTGTAATAAATAAATGCTGAACGCCGAGCAACTTCATTACGCGCACCGGAAATACCACCTGCTGAAATGTATAACCTTCATACGCATGAAAGCGGCCTTGCATTACCAATACTTTTTTATTGCCGATGCTTCCATAAATTAAATTGCCTTTATGAAACTCAACAGTTGAAACAGGGAAGCCCGGAATATCTGCATAAGAAATCGCTTGTTCGATATTTATATAGTCTAATAATTTATGCAAACCTGTTCCAAGCACAATACCGATATTAACTTCTTTAATATTTTTTGATGTAAGAAAATCCGCACATTCTTTATAATTCGTTGCTGTGTTCATTCAATATTTATTTTGTTTGTATTACTGCAATTTAAAAAACCATTGCAACAATAACCGGGTATATTTATTTATGGTTTACCTGCTTACAATAAAAGATTGGTTTTTTAGCCTGGGTGAAAAATATCATGTTAACCCAATTATTTTTGGAAGCATTTACGTTGGCGCTATACCATTTTTCTTTATATGCCTTGCATGGCTTATTAAAAATATTAAACATAAAAAACCTATTGTTGTTCCTGTTTTACTTACGGGGTTTTTCTTTGTTTCCGCTTATTTATATTTAATTATTGCCGGCAGAAATATTCCTGTTTGGGTATATATTTTTATTGCTGCTTTAGTAATTTATGGCGTTACATCAACCTTGAAAAAAATAAAGAAACAAACAACAGAATAATTATAATTTATACAACAGCCGCAATATTTTTTTTAAGGTTGATGAAAAAGATTTTTGTTTATACTGCACAATAATCATTTGGTTAACTCTTGATGCAACCGGGTAAGGATAAATTTTATTAAATATTTGATTGATACTCAATTTTGCCTGCATTGCGAGAATTAATTCCTGTATCATTTCGCCTGCATTTGGCGCAATCATTGAACCACCTAAAATTTTTTGTTTCCAAAAACTTTTTGATATAAACAAAATCAGTTTTCCATAATTATAATCATCTGTTGTAGCGCGGTCATCTTCATCAAAATTTAATTCCAGTTTTTCAAAAGCAGTATGTTTTTCTTCCAGTTGTTTTTGCGATAAACCAAATGTTGCCACTTCAGGATTTGTAAAAGTTACCCAACTCATGTAATCGTTGTTCAGCGATTTTTTTATGGGCGAAAAAAAGTTGTTCAATAACAACCTTGCCTGTTGTTCTGCTGCATGCGAGAATTGTAAATGATGGGCAATATCGCCACAAACAAAAACATTTTTATTGGTGGTTTGCAAATGTTTATTGTTGATGATAGCATTATTTTTTACATCAATTCCGGCTTTGTTTAATTCAAGCGTTTCCAGATCTGTTTCTCTGCCAATAGCAATAAAAAAAGCATCGGCTTTTTGCTGAATGATATTGCCGTTTTGTAATTTGATGTTGGCAATATCTTTACCTAAAAAAGATTTTATTTCAGCATTCGCTATACATTTAATGCCTTTGTTTTTTAGCTGTTGTGTTAAAATATTGGTGATCGTTTTTTCTTCTTTTGAAAGAATATTATCGCCTTTGTGCACTATTGTTACGTTGCTTCCCAAACACTGAAATGCAAAAGCCATTTCTGCTGCAACCGGGCCGCCGCCAACCATCAACATTGTTTGTGGCAGATCATTCAAATCAAAAATACTTTCATTGTTATACCATCTTACATTATTTATACCTTCTGCTTTTAATTTCTTTGGATGAGAACCTGTAGCAACAACAATTTTTTTTGCTGAAAACTTTTTATCATTAACAAGTATAGAATTCCTGTCATAAAATTTTGCGATGCCTAATTCAACGTCAAGGCCTTTTGACCGCATAAAATCTGCATTTTCGTGCACACGTATTTTTTGCTGGCGTTCATGCACATATTGCATTACATCTTCAACATTAATTTTATTTGTTGCAGAAAATTTATTGCTGCTTATTGTTTTTGCAACATGCAGCAAAGCCTTGCTGGGCACGCATCCGAAGTTTAAGCAATCGCCGCCAATATTAAAATCTGTCTTATCAATCAGTAATGTTTTCAATCCAACTTCAGCCATAAATAAGCTTACACTTAAGCCTGCAGAACCTGCGCCTATTACAATAATATCATGCGAATATTTAGCCATACAATTTCTTAATGCTTATACAAAACTAATTTCAATCAATCATTAGCGCTTACACTTACGTATATTATGCAAAAAGATACAATGAAAAATTTATTTGTTATATTAATTTCGGTTTGCGTAATGAGTTCGTGCTATTCAACTCCGCAAGGCAATTCGCCACATCCCCCAGGCAATGAAATATGGAACAATCTTTTGCATAAATATGTAACTAACCAGGGGCTTGTCAATTATAAAGGTTTCATAAGCGAGAAAGCAAGTTTTGATTCATACTTAAAATCATTAAGTGATAATCCACCTTCATCAACATGGTCAACAAAAGAAAAAGAAGCATACTGGATAAATGTGTATAATGCTTTTACGGTTAAGCTTATTATTGATCATTATCCTGTAAAAAGTATAAAAGATATTGGGCCTGCAATTCAAATACCATTTGTAAATACGCCATGGGAAAAAGAGTTTTTTAAAATTGGCGGCGAGAATATGAAACTGGATGCCGTAGAACATGATAAATTGCGTAAAGGTTTTGGTGATCCAAGAGTACATTTTGCTATTGTGTGTGCTTCTATAAGTTGCCCCAAGTTAAGAAATGAAGCGTATGAAGGATCAACATTGGATGCGCAGTTGGATGACCAGGCAAAAGCATTTCTTTCAACAAAATCAAAGAATGTTATTACCGCCGATAAGCTGCAGTTGTCAAAAATATTTTCATGGTATAAAGGCGATTTCACAAAGAATGGCAGCTTGATTGATTATTTAAATAAATATGCACCTGTAAAAATTAATAAAGATGCAGACATAGATTATCTGGATTATAACTGGAATTTGAATCAGCAATAATTAAACAATTTTCTTGTATGATAAGCATTATTATTCCTGTTTATAATGAAGAGAAAGTAATTGAAAAATTGATCACGCATCTTAAAAAAAACAGCCTTGATAATTTTGTTGAAATAATTGTTGCCGATGGAGGAAGTACTGATAATACTTCCTCCATTGTTTTAAAACACAACATAATTTTTTTTAAGTGTAAACAAAAAGGCCGCGCCAAACAAATGAATGAAGCTGCTGCAGCAAGCAAAGGCGACATTTTACATTTTATACATGCTGATACATTGCCGCCAAAAACTTTTACAGAAGATATTACTAATGCTATAAATGCGGGTTATGATTTTGGAAGATTTTGTTTGAAGTTTGATAGCGCTGATGTGCGTTTAAAATTCAATGCATATTTTTCGCGGTTTGATATGTTTGAATGTTGCGGCGGCGATCAAACATTATTCATCACAAAAAAAATGTTTACGGCGTTGAATGGTTTTGATGATACAAAACTGATAATGGAAGATTTTGATATTTTCGAAAGAGCAAAAAAGATTGGCAGGCATAAAATAATTAAAAAACCAGTACTTGTTTCGGCACGCAAATATCAAAACAATGGCTGGCTAAAAGTGCAGAAAGCCAACTATAAAATGATCAAACTTTATAAAAAGAATTCTGATCAGCAAGTAATGGTTGATACATACAAAAAACTACTTCAACCGAAGTAGTTTTAAAATCAGGAATGAAAAATAATAGGTTAATTTTTTATTCAGCCACCGCGCCACCGCAACTTGAACCCGCACCTGCAGTGCAACCATAGCAATGTTGATTCACCACAATCTCGCGGTTTAAAAAAGCATTAGCATTAAAATTTGTTAAGTGATCTGCATGCGCACAATCAATTTTAAGGTCAAGCATTTGGTTAAAATCGCAATCAAATAAATATCCATCCCAGCTAACAGACATCGTATTTCTGCACATAACATTTGCGGCAGCACTTGCATTAAAAGCGCTTACCAGTTTCTGCATATACGTTTCATAATTTCCGCTCACTAAAAGATAATCCAAATATCGGCTGATAGGCATGTTGGTGATAACATATAAATCATTAAAATAAATATTGTAATGTTCTTTCAATGCCTGTTTATATTCTGCCTGCAAAGCATGTTGTGATGGCGGCAAAAAAGCACCTGCGGGATTATAAACAAGGTTCAATAATAAACCTGTTTCGGGCATTCCATAACCAATGGCATTTAGCATTTGCAGCGCTTTAATAGAATCTTCAAACACACCATTACCGCGTTGCCTGTCTGTTCTGTCTTGTGTATAAAATGGAAGCGATGAAACAACTTCCACATTGTGCTGTTTAAAAAAATCAGGCAAATCAAGAAACCGTTTATTGGCTAAAATAATGGTAAGGTTGCACCGCACAATTATATGCCTGTTAAGTTGTTTTATTTGTTGAACAAACCACCTGAAATTTGGGTTAAGTTCGGGTGCGCCGCCGGTAATATCAACTGTTGTAAAAAAATCATTTTCTTTCAGCACATTAATACATTGCTGCATGGTTTCGCGTGTCATAATTTCTTTACGATCCGGACCGGCATCAACATGGCAATGTTTACAAACCTGGTTACACATCTTGCCAACATTTACCTGGAAAATTTCAGGCGTTGTTGGTTTTAAAGGAAACAAACCAATGGTTTCAAGTTTATCTTTGAACCGAGGGAATTTTTTATTTTCTTCCAGTACATCCAACTGGTTTCCTGCATCTGCAAGAAAGCTGTGTAAGGCTTTAAGTGATTTCAATAATTAATTTTTAGAATAGTTTTTAAAAGGATATTGAAACAAAATTACATCGCAATCTGTTTTACTTTATTCATCATTTGTACACCATGTACCAGCGATGCACCGCCGCGAATTGCAGCCGCAACATGTACAGCTTCCATCATCTGCGCTTCATTCCAGCCTTTTTCAAATGCATCGCTGCTGTATGCATCAATACAATAAGGGCATTGAACTGCGTGCGCAACAGCAAGGGCAATTAATGATTTTTCCCTCGCGGAAAGCGCACTATCTGCAAACACTTCTCCATACCAGGCAAAAAATTTATCGCCCATACTTTTTTGAAACTCTGCGATATTACCAAACTTAGAAAGGTCTTCAGCATTATAATAATGATCTTGCATACAAATATTTTTTTAGGTGAATAAATACCAATGAAATTACGATATAAAACGGGTAAAGGTTTGCAAGGTAGCTATTACTTAAGCAAAGAGAATTGCAGGCATAAATACCAAATTTTGAAGTGATTAATAAAATCAAAAATTTTTGTAAGATTGCTTTGACAAATGTTGTGATAGTTTTATAAAAAAATAAAAAATGCGTGAAAAATTGTTGATCATTTTTGTTTGTTCGATAGCTGCCTGTTCGTCTCCAAAATATAAAAATCCGCATTTTGTTATTGAAACAAAATTTGGTGATATAGAAGTTGAATTATATCCTGCGCAGGCACCAAAAACAGTTGCTGCATTTTTGTCTTATATTGATTCAGGTTATTACAACAAAGCGGCATTTTATCGTGTGTTAAGAGATGATGAACAACCTACAGATGCGCCAAAAGCAGAACTGATACAGGGTGGAATATGGCAAACAAATTATAAGCTGGCGGCAACCATTCCCGGCATTCCGCATGAATCTACCGATCAAACAAAAATTTTACATACCGATGGAACTATATCTTTAGCAAGGTCAACACCAGGTACGGCCAATACAGAATTTTTTATTTGTGTAGGTGATCAGCCCGGGTTTAATTATGGCGGCGCAAATAATGCTGACGGACAAGGTTATGCGGCATTTGGAAAAGTGGTAAAAGGTATGAACGTTGTAAAAATTATTTATGATGCGCCTGAAACTGATGGTACGTTTGATCCGCTGATTTATATCCGTAAAATAAAAAAATTATAATGCGGGAGATGTAAAAAGTAAACTCAAAAGACTTTTCATCTATCATTCTTTGAAAAGAAAATTAACAGGCTTCAAACGCTTTCTTAATCTTTCGCCGGTTGCAAATCTTTTAGCAAGTATAAATCGGTAATTGCCTGTATGAAATTCATATTTATTTTCTTTATTGTTGCCGGTAAAAGGTAAATCATCAGCAATCCAGTTTGCACTTACATCCCATGTTCTGCTGTTATAACCGGCAGCAACACGAAACCGCGCAACAGGATTTACAGAAAACTTATTGTTTTTTGCACTG
>JBDUEO010000010.1:0-18834 GCA_040002335.1 Parafilimonas sp.
GGCGGGTTATATATAAGATCAAAAAGATAGTTAGATGCGTTTAAAAATTGGTAAGGCAACTGGGGCGCTTCTGCACTATTTGGATATGTTCCCAATGGCGTGCAGTTAATAATAATATTATACTCGTGTAAAATATCGCTGGTAACATCAGGATAAAAAATTGTATTTGTTGAAGCTTGCCTTGAAACGATTAAAAAATCTATACCAAGTTTTTTCAAAACAAATTGAACTGCATAAGATGCGCCCCCGGTTCCCAGCACAAGCGCTTTGGTATGGTGCGGTTGTAAATTTTTTATAAATGATTTTTCAAACCCAACAACATCTGTATTAAAGCCCATTTTTTTTTGCTGATGAATTTTAATGCAGTTACAGGCAGCTATTTGTTTGGCGGTATCATCAATTTCATCTATATATTTAATAATTGATTTTTTATAGGGAATAGTTACAGCCAAACCTTTTAACTGCGGATGATTTGTAAAAATATTTTCAACATCCTGAATTTGTGGAATAGAAAAATTTAAAAATGCGGCGTCTGCAATATCATCGCGCAAAAACTTTTCAGTAAAATATTTTTGTGAGAAAGAATGGCTGAGCGGAAAACCTATTAAACCATATTCACGCATCAATTTTTTTCTTTGTTAAGATATAAATGAAAAGTATCGCCTCTTAATCCAATGCGCATTGCTTCTAAAGGAATTACTTCTGCCGGTGCAATATTGCCAAGGTTTACATTACAGCCAAGTAGTTCAAGAAAATATAATTGCTGCGATTTTTGCGGCGCTTCCCATATTATTTTTTCAGGCGGAATTTGGGTTAATATTTCCTGCACCAAGCCTTGCCGTACTTCTCCGGAGCCGCGGTATAAACCAACATTTCCGGCTTCTCTTGCTTCAGCAATTACGTAAGTTGAACCGGCATTTAATTCTGCACGCATAAGTTCAATCCAACGGTAAGGCGGAAAAATATTGGCTTCATCTTTACTGCCTACTTCGCTTAAAACAGTTCCGTATTTTGTTAGCTTTTCAATATAGCCGCATTTTTCTGCATGGGGAATAGTGATGGAGCCATCGCTTACTTCCATATAACTAATGTTATATCGTTTACAAACTTCTATAAAATCGTTAAACTGGTTGCGTATAAGAAAGGCTTCGAATAAAGTGCCGCCAAAATAAACGGGAATGTCATAAGACTGGTACACTTCAATTTTCTTTTCAAGATCGGGTGTTACAAATGCAGTTCCAAAACCAAGTTTTAAAATATCAATGTGCGGATGCGCAACGCTTAAAAAATTTTTTGCCTCTTCAATGCTCAATCCTTTATCCATTATCATTGTAATGCCGTTATCACGTGGCTTTTGATTGCGATCAGGAATTTGTGTAAGTGAAAAATTCATGTAATTTATTTTGCAGCCGCAAAAATAAGGGTATGAAATGAGCCGCAATCATTTTAAACAATTTGATGCGAATGGTACATTAACTGTTTACATTTAAAACTATAAATAAAATATTAGGGTGTGCATAAAAAATTACCCAACGTTTATTTTCTTTTTTTTGATTTTCTATAGCGAGCAAGTAAATCAACCACCTGCGTATTTTGAAGAATAGAGCGGTTAAGTTCTATAAAATTTTTTACAAGATTAGGCGATTTTTTAAGCCCGGTTTCCAACTGCAATAAACCTTCTTTATTTTTACCGGCTGCAAATAAAATACCACTATATAAAAAATTTATCAAAGGTTTTTCATCTGTTACTTTAAGCGCAACATTGCATTGCACAATCGCTTCCTGAAAATGTTTTGCCTGATGTAAGCAAACAATTAAGGCTTTCCATCCGCGCACATTTTTAGGCCGGCTTCTTACTACCATACTGAAATAGTTAACCGCATCTTTATAATTATGCAATTCCATATAGCATTGCCCGATGGCAAGGTTATAATCAGGAATGTTTTTATGAATGCGCAATGCATTTTCAAGCTGACTGATAGCTTTGTCCCACTTTTTTTCGCTTATGTATGTAAGTGCTATTTTATAATGAAGTTTACTGTCTGAAGCATTAATGTGACTTGCTTTACGATAATTAAATCTTGCTGTTGCAAATTTTCCGATTTTTTGATAGCAATGGCCGATGGCTTCAAAAATAACTTCTTCGGGTCGTGTAATTTCGCCTACTTTTTCCAATACTTCAATCGCTTCTTTGTATTTACGAAGCCTGATGTATGCATCGCCCATATTGCGGTATGCGTAATCAAACTTATCGTTTATAACTACTGCATATTGATAGGCATCAATTGCTTTTTCATACAATTTCAAACCCTGGTAAGCAGATCCAAGATTAAACCACGCAAGTTCAGAATACGGATGTTCGTCAATTATATCTTGATGTAACCTGATGCTTTCTTCATTACGGCCGGTAAAATCTGTCCAGAAACAAATTTTGTATAATGCTTCTTCATTAGAAGGTTCCTGCTCTAAAATCAGCTTTAAGCAATCAAATACTTTTTCAAATTCTTCATAGTCATCGTACACATCTGCCAGCTCAAATAAAAGATCAAGTTTATCATCGCCTTCAAAAACAAGCAGTGCTTCTTCCAGCAAATCTGCGGCTTTCTGTTGTTGATCAAGGGCCAGGAACGCATCTGTTCTTAAAATATAAATATCAATATTATCTGCATCAAAAAAAGTGGCTTGCTGCAATACGTTAAGCGCTTCATTATAATTGTAAGTAGCTATTAATAAATCAGCCTTTTTTATAAATAATTGTGCAGAGTATGGAAAATAATCCAACGCTGTTTCTACTACTTCCAAAGCTTTGGAGAAATTATTTTTTTCATTGAAATATTCAATGATCAACTCGAAAGATTCTTCTTCAAGAAAAGACGCTTTTTTACCGGCGCGCAAATCTTCATATTGCTTTATTAAATCCTCAATTTCATCAGCATTTTCGCTGAACGGATAATCACGCATAGGCATAAAGGTTACTGAAAGGTAAATGTTACAAATAAATTTTCCAATTTTTGTAACATTTCTTTGCTAATTGCGTTATTAAAAAGTATATATCATGTTAAAATTGTATCTTTACATTATGAACAAAATGTTCTCTCCGAGGAAAATGCTTTTAGTGTTGGGATTTTTAATCAGCATTCAAACCTTTGCATCATTTATAGATAATGGTTCTACAAAAAAAGCTAAGGTAAATATCAGCCTTAAAAGTTTTAGCAGAAACTCTTATAAATTAACCGCTTACCCAAGTTTCAGGCTTTCAAAATTTCAATTTAACGGCTCATCTGATTTTCAACAGGTAAATACAAATAACACTATTTTAGGCCAATCTGTTATCCGTATGCAAAATGGAAACACTACGTATGTATATCCTTATAAATACAAAATAAAAGTTCCTTTATTTAAAACGCCAACGCCGCCTAACCGCTAATTAATGCAAAATGTGGTAACCTGTTTTTGGTATATCAAATTGTAATGACGGAACGGGATCAAAGTTTATTTTATCTGCAGTATAAATTACTTTTTCATTCTCACTAACTAAAGATTCATATTCCAATATTAATCCCGGAATATCTTTAAATTCAAAAGGGTTTTCAACAACAGATGGTATAAGCAAAGGAGTGTAATACACTGTATATGTACTGCCATTTTCTAATTTTAACATCGCTTGTTTGCAATCGTAATCAAGAATTTTTTTGGTATTATTTGTAAAAGAAATTTTTGCACCGTTGTATATATTGTTTGCTTTCTTCCATTCTTCGTTCGTATAATTTGAAATATATTTTGATTGGCCTATATTTTTTAAAACAGTTGCATTGCCTGTATTGCTGTTGTAAAAAATGGTTTGACTGAACATGTTGCTCATCAAATCAATTCTTATATCTTTTCCTTTTAAGTAAATTATTTTAGAACCGAGATCGTTTTGTTTTGACGGGCTTGAATTGCTTACCGTAAAAGATATAGTAGCATCAGAAATTACTTTCGGTTGCTGCGCCTGTACAACTGTACAGAAAAAAATAATTATTGATGTAAGTATCCACTTGTTCATGCATTACAATTTGTTGTAAAACGAAAATGTTTACAGTTACTGTATGCAATTAAGCATTTTTTCTGAAGTCATTTTTATAATTCTAACTTCGGTTATATATATTGTAATAATGAGCAAGGTTAAGGCAAAAAATATTTTTTTAAACATGCATCCTTTTCACAGGATTTTGATAAGTGTACTGTTAAGTGTTTTTGTGTATTTCTTTACCAAAAGAAATTTTTCTACGTTGATTGCGACTATGTTGCTGTGGGATATATTTTCGTTATCATATCTAATTTTAAACTGGATTGTGTTAGCAAAAAGACCAATACCCGAAATAAGAAATTGGGCAAAAAGAGATGATGGTAGTATTGCTTTTGTTTCGATATTGATATTAATTTCTTCAGTGGCAAGTATGTTTACCGTTTTATTACTGATGGTTTCGCAAAGCACCGCTTCAGCTAAAGACAACCTTTATTTGCCTGTTGCTATCGCCGGCGTTTTATTTTCATGGTTGATGGTGCACACTATTTATACATTTCATTATGCGCACATGTATTATGATGACGACGAAAAAAATCCGCAGAAAGATGCGCATGGACTTGAATTTCCGGGGGAAGATACCAAACCAGATTATGTTGATTTCGCTTATTTTTCTTTTGTTATCGGTTGCACTTTCCAGGTTTCAGATGTGGAAATTTCTTCAGCCAAAATAAGAAAAGTGGTTTTGTTTCATGGCTTATTATCTTTTGCATTAAACACTTTTGTTGTTGCTTTAACCATTAATCTTATTGCAGGCTTATCCAAATAAAAACTTCAGTTTAAAAAATTTAAACCGAAATAACAAACACATGAAAATTTTAAAAACGCTTTTTATTATTGTACTATTTTGCTTTTGTTTAGTAAACTATGCACATGCACAAACTAATAATTCTTCATTCAAAGTAATTGCATTTTATACAGCTAAAGAAGATGCTGCGCATATAAGTTTTGTGCATGAAGCAAACAGGTGGTTTCCAAAAATTGCCAAACAATATAATTTTGTTTACGACTCAACAAATGACTGGACTAAATTGAACACAACCTTCTTATCAAACTATAAAGTAGTATTATTTTTAGATACGAGGCCCGATGATTCACTGCAAAGAATTGCCTTTGAAACATACATGAAAAATGGAGGTGCATGGATGGGTTTTCATTTTGCTGCGTTTGCACTTACACCTTCTGCTTATCCGCAAAACTGGGATTGGTATCACAACGCATTTCTTGGATCCGGGCAATATGTTAGCAACACGTGGCGGCCAACATCAGCCATTTTACGGGTTGAAGATTCAACATATCCTTTCACAAAAAATTTACCGCATCTATTTAAGTCATCGCCGAACGAATGGTACCGATGGGAAAAAGATTTACGCCTAAACCCTGATATAAAAATTTTACTGGCAATTGACTCTTCAAGTTTTCCATTAGGAACCGGTCCTAAATTGAATGAAATATGGCACAGCGGTTATTATCCGGTTGCATGGACAAATACGAAATATAAAATGATCTATGTAAACATGGGCCATAACGATATTGATTACGAACATGGCACCAATGCAGAATTATCTTTTCAATTTGAAAATGATGTTTATGATAAGTTTGTCATTGACGCCTTGCTTTGGTTAGGCGGAAGGAATAATTAATGATAGTTTTTCAACATTTTTAATTGCGATGGCTATGTAGGCATAATTGAAACAGCTGCCGGGCGCTAATTTTAAATTCAGTGTTGTATTATTAATGAGTTAAATCCTAACATGAACACCTTAATTACGATAAAGAAAAAAAATCAGTTTTTTTATGAAGAGGTTGCTTGTTAGTTGTGGATGATATTATTTTGGAAGGAAATTTATAATTGAATTTATTTTGTTGTTGCATTATCAACAAACCATTTAACCGCAAGCTCGTAACCGTTTAAACCAAGCCCGAAAATACTGCCGACAGATTTGCCTGAAACATGCGAAAATTTTCTGAAATCTTCACGCGCATGTACATTGCTGATGTGTACTTCAATCACAGGTGTTTTTATAGCAGCAATTGCATCACCTAAAGCAATAGAAGTATGCGTGTAACCACCAGGATTTAAAACAATGCCATCATACTCAAAGCCAATTCGCTGCAATTCATTTATCAATTCACCTTCCACATTACTTTGATAATAATGCAATGCAACAAATGGAAAAATAATTTTTAACGCTGCTAAATAATTTTCAAAAGGTTGATTGCCGTAAATATCGGGTTCACGCTTACCAAGCAAATTCAAATTTGGCCCGTTTATGATAGCAATTTTCATTTTTCTGGTTTAATAAAGTTTGATGGTTTTAAAAAGATTGAAGCTTTAGTAAATTAGTTATAATAAGGATTTACTTCAAGCTCTTGCACATCATCTTTTGCATAATTTTTTATTTCATTATACAAGGTATCTCTTTCAACTGGTTCGCGTTTTACCTGCTTAATTAATGAAACCAATTCTGCGGTTGACAAAGCCGGTGTTTGTTCTTCACTGCCAGCCATTGAATAAATTTTTGTTGTATCGTCAATTGTTCCATCAAGATCATTTACACCAAACGATAAACTTAATTGCGCATTTTGCCTGCCAAGCATTGGCCAGTAAGCTTTCAAATGCGGGAAATTATCAAGATACAAACGGGCAATTGAATAAGTTTTCATGTCTTCAATTAATGAACTTTCAGGTACACCGCTCATATCATTATTTTGATTGCGGAATTTTAATGGAATAAAAGTATTGAAGCCATGTGTTTCATCTTGCAACTGCCTCAATCTTTCCATGTGATCAACACGATGCCAGTAATTTTCTACGTGGCCAAACAACATAGTAGCATTTGTATGCATGCCTAACTGGTGCGCAGTTTTGTGTATATGCAGCCAACCATCCGCATCCACTTTATCTGCGCAAATTTGCGCACGAATTTCAGCATCAAAAATTTCGGCACCACCACCTGGCAAAGAATCAAGGCCAGCTTCATGCAATAATTTCATTCCATCTTCAACGCTCAGTTTTGCTTTGCGAAACATATAATCCAGTTCAACCGCTGTAAAACCTTTTATGTGTAAATCCGGGCGATGTTGTTTAATAGAACGCAACAGATCTTCAAAAAAATATACATTCATTTTTGGATGAACGCCGCCAACAATATGCACTTCAGTTACTGATTTTCCGTCATATTTTTTTATAATGTTCATCATTTGATCTTTACTTAATTCCCAGCCTTCATCGCGGTGCGCATATATTCTTGAATAAGAACAAAAGTTGCAGGAGAACACGCAAACATTAGTTGGTTCAATGTGAAAATTACGGTTGAAATACGTTTTATCGCCATGCAGTTTTTCACGAACATAATTTGCCAAACTTCCAACATAAGGCAACGAAGCTTTTTCAAAAAGCAATACGCCTTCATCAAAATTTATACGTTGGTTGTTTAAAACTTTTTTACCAATAAATTTTAATGCTGCATCTTTTTCATTCTCAACCAATACATCAACTGAATTATTCATAATGCAAATTTAAACATCAATCATTAACTAATAATACTTACAAAAGTTAATGATAATTTATATGCGTTTAAAACCGTTCAACACAAAAAAATTTTATGATTTAATGCATTTATTAATATTAATATTAATAAAACATAGCACATGAGAAAACTTATATCTTTTGTTTGTATGATGACATGCTTTGCATCAATTGCACAAAACAAAAATTTACCATGTTCTGCACCGGAAGCCTCACAATTTAATTTCTGGATCGGCGACTGGAATCTTACTTACAATGATACTTTACATGCAACCAATCATGTCGAAAAAATAATGGGCAGTTGTACAGTACAGGAAAATTTTCATGATCCAAATACAAATTATAATGGAAAAAGCTGGAGCGTGTATAATAAAAATTATAACATGTGGCAACAAACATGGGTTGATGACCAGGGTGGTTATATTGCTTTAACCGGCGAAATGCATGGAGATTCGATGGTGTTGGCGACTGCCGAAAAAACAGTTCCGGCTAACATAAGTGCAACTGGAAAAATGACAAACAGAATGGTGTATCACAACATAACAAAAGATGCTTTTGACTGGGATTGGGAATCTTCAACTGATGGCGGAACTACATGGAAAAATAACTGGCACATACATTATACAAGAAAAAATAGTTAATAGGTTTCACCCGTTATTACCTTTTGCGAGCATTACTTCATAGTTTCTTTTAATAAAACTGCCAACACTTTTATTGTGCAGTTACTTAAATTATTCTTTCTTCGCCGGATAGTTTAGAAGTTTTTATATCCGTATAAAAATATCCGCAAAGGCTGTATTATTATATAATTGAGTCTTTAGAAATAAGATTTAAATTGTTGGTACAAAATTGGTAAAAGCAAATAGCTATGCTCACCAATCATTCCTCAAATTTTTAACTGATAAACATATATTTTGAAAAAAACCTGGATAATCGTTTCCATTATTTCAGTCCTGATTATAGGCATTTTTTTATATTTAAAATTTCGCAAAAGCGCCGATTTTGAACCTTTGATCAAAGCAAAATTGCAGCAATTGGTAAAAGATGGATCCAACGGTTTGTATGTATTGAATTTGGATAAAATAGAAGTTGATGTAATTGATTCAAAAGTAAAAGTGCATAACGCCGAGTTGCTGATTGATTCTGCAAGATTAAAGGTATTAATTGCACAAGGCACTTCGCCGGTTGATGTATATAAAATTTCTGTTTCAGATATTGATATTGATGGTTTTAATGTTGATGATTTGCTGAATAAAAAAGATATGAACCTTAATATCATCAACATTAAAAATCCCGTTGTTGAAATCTTTCATCCCGTAAATAAAAGCGACACAATAAAAAAAGATACATCTTCATTATACTCAAAAATTCAAAAAAGTATCGGGCGTTTTCAGTTGAATATGCTTGCGGTAAGCAATATGCAATTCATTTATCACAATATTTCGGGCAAAGAAAAAACAACCAATTTCAACAATGTTTCAATGAAATTTAAAAATATTGAAATTGATTCGCTTACACAGTTTGATACTACCCGTTTTTTATATGCAAAAGAAGCGCTTATACAATTTGGCGGCTACACAGCCCGCACAGCAGATAGTTTATATTTTATAAAAACCGATTCATTAACATTAAATGCCGCAAGAAAAACTCTTAATGTTACCGGTTTATATTTTACACCGAGGTACAGTAAGCAGGATTTTAGCAAACAACTTAAATTTTATAAAGACCGTTACGACATAAAATTTAATACCGCTTCTTTTAAAAATATTGATTGGTACAATTTGTTTTTAGGCGAAAGTTTTAATGCAACACAAGCCGAATTAAACGATGGCACGATGGAAGTGTATGCAGATAAAAATATTCCGCCTTCAGGAAAATCAAAAATGGGCAATTATCCGCATCAAATGCTGATGAAGCTAACTTTTCCGGTAAATGTTGACACCATTCTTGTTAAAAATTTTAAATTAACCTACACAGAATTAAACCCCAAAACAGAAAAAACAGGGTCTATAATTTTTGATGATATACAAGGTGTTATTACCAACGTAACCAACATTAAAGAAAATATTGCTGCCAATAAAATAATGAAAGTTGCTGCAACAAGCAAACTAATGAGCGCAGGTAATTTAAGTGCTACGTTTATGTTTGATTTAACCAAAACAAAAACAGGTGATTTTACTTTAGATGGAGATCTTGGAGCAATGGATGGCACCGTCTTAAACAAAGCCACAAAGCCTTTGGGATTGTTTGAAGTAAACAGCCTTTCTATAAAAAAATTAAAACTGCATATAAAAGCTAATAATGATAATGCGCACAGCGCTGTATTTTTTGTGTATGACGATCTTAAAATAACAGCACTTAAACCAGATGACGGAAAATTAAAGCACAGAGGTTTTTTAAGTTTTGTTGCCAATACTTTTATATTAAATAAATCAAATACCGGAAACGAAGCAGAGAATAAATATGTTTTTTATAAAAGAGATCCTGACCGTTCTTTTTTCTCGCTTATATGGAAATCAATTTTGAAAGGAATTACCAATACAGCATCGTAAAATAAAAATATCTTACTGTTCGTAATTAATTGTTTCAGCAATATTTTTGCACCGCTTTACCCACATTGCTATAAATTTTTTTCCTTTTTTTTGATTATTAAAATTTAATAACCTGGTATGACAAAAAATAATCGCTTTTTGCTGGTAGATGATGATGCGGATGACGTTTCACTGTTTAAAGAAGTGCTGGAAGAAGTTAATCCATCAATTGATTTCATTTCTGCATCAGACGGACAGGAAGCACTGAATGTTTTAAGGCAACATCAAAATAATTCTCCTGATATAATTTTTTTAGATTTAAATATGCCGCGCATGGATGGCAAACAATGTTTAACTGAAATAAAAAAAGACCCGGCACTGCAACGCATTCCGGTTATTATGTACACCACTTCCTGCCAGTCAAAAGACATTGAAGAAACAATGTTAAAAGGTGCAATATGTTTTATAACCAAACCAAGTAACCTTAAAGAATTAAAAAGCATTTTATCTTCTATTTCGCAAAATCTGCGCGGCAATCTTGAAAAATCTTTAAGGGAACTAAGCAACACAACAAGCACATTTATTGTTTGTTGATCTGTATATATTATATCATGTGTTTCAGGAATAACTTATTAAATACCGGCAGATATTATGATTCTTATTGTTGATGATAAACAGGAGAATCTATTCTCTTTAAAATCTTTACTTAAAGTAAATCTTTACGATGTTGATACAGCAATATCAGGAGAAGATGCGCTGAAAAAAATATTAAAAAATGAATATGAATTAATAATTCTTGATGTGCAGATGCCTGGCATGGATGGTTATGAAGTAGCAGAAAATATTACAGGCTACAGCAAAACAAAAGACATTCCTATTCTTTTTCTTTCTGCCGTGCATATTGATAAAAGGTTTATTACAAAAGGTTATACTTCAGGCGGAGTTGATTATGTAACAAAACCATTTGATCCTGAATTGCTGTTGCTAAAAATTAAAACCTTTTCAAGATTATATAAACAAACAAAAGAATTAAATGATATAAAACAGCATCTTGAGCAAAAAGTAGAAGCAAGAACTGCTGAGTTAACCGAAACCAATAAAGAACTTGAAATAAGCAATGCAGAATTGCAACAATATGCATTTATTGCTTCGCATGATTTACAGGAACCTTTGCGAAAGATCATCACTTTCAGCCAGATTGTAAAAGAACGTTTTTTGCACGATGAAGGCAGCCAATATATGAACAGGATTATTTCTTCATCAGAAAGAATGAGAACACTGATAAATGATCTGCTGAGTTATTCCAAGCTTTCTGTTTCACCGGAATTTGTACTTACACCATTAAATGCAGTTATAAAAGATACCATAACCGATCTTGAACTTTTTATAAAAGATACCAATGCAACATTAATTATTAACGCTCTTCCTTCTATTGAAATAATACCCGATCAGTTGCGCCAGGTATTTCAAAACATTATCAGCAATGCACTTAAATTTTCAAAAGCCAACACACAGCCCGAAATAAAAATATGGAGTGATTTTACAAAAGAAAAATCTATAGAAAGCCATGCTGAAGAAAAAGGCGGTTATTTCCGCATATATATTTCAGACAATGGCATTGGTTTTAACGAACAATATCTTGATAAAATATTTACCATGTTTCAGCGGTTGCATGGCAGGGCAGAATACGAAGGAACCGGCATTGGCTTAAGTATAGTAAAAAAAATAGTTGAAAAACATAACGGTATTGTTACAGCAAAAAGCAAAGAAGGCGAAGGCACCACTTTTATTATTGTGTTACCGGTAAAACAAACTTCAAAACACGCTGTTGCTTTTAATACATAAATTCATAAAATATGGATGCGTCTTTTAAAAGAAACCTGGTGATATTATACAGCGTTTCATTTTTGTTGCTTATTGTAAGTGCAATTGCATCTTACCTAAGCATTAATAACTTATTAAACAGCCAGCAACAGGTTAATCAAACAAACATTATTATAAATAAACTGGAAAATGTTATTTCTGTTTTAAAAGATGCCGAAACTGGCCAGCGCGGATTTCTACTTACCGGCAAAGATGAATTTCTTGATCCTTACACAGGTTCTTTAGATAAAGCAAATACGCTGCTTGATGAAACAAAAGCGCTTACGATTACCAGCATTACGCAACAACAATCTGCTGAACAGTTACGCGACGTTATCGAGAAAAGAATATCAACACTTCAGGTACTTATTGACAGAAAACGCGCAGGCATTAATCCTTCGCTTCAGGATTTAGAAAATGGTAAAGTTTATATGGATGCTGCCCGCAAAATTGTGCAGACAATGGAAGACAGAGAAAGAAGTGATTTGAAAATCCATACTAACGCCATGAACAAATCTGCCGCTGCAACACCAACGCTTATTATTATTGCTTCTTTACTTTCTTTTATTGTGGCGTTAATTTCTTTTTTAAGAGTAAACAGCGATTTTAAAAAGCGTGAAAAATTGCAGCTTGAATTAATTCACAAAGAAGCAGACACCAGCAAAAGATTAAATTTAATTCAAAACATTGCAGAAAAAATTTCATCAGGAAATTATAAAACAAGATTAACCGATGAAAGCAAAGACGTGTTGGGAAGCCTTGCAGGCTCACTGAATAAAATGGCAGAATCGCTTGATTATTCTTTTATGAATTTATCGCATAATGAATGGTTGCAAAGCGGTATAGCCAGCCTGAATGATAAAATGATCGGCGAAAAAAATCTTTCAACACTTACTTATCATGTGCTGGATTTTATTGCAGGATATGTTGAATCGCCCGTAGCTGCTTTCTATTTATTAGAAAACAATGCGCTTAAATTATATGCAGGCATTGCGCTTGATGAAAGCAATACTAAAAAGGAAATAATTTTGGGTGAAGGAATAGCCGGGCAAAGTGCAGTAAGCGGCAAAGAAATTTTAATAAAAGATATTTCTGAAAACGATCTTTTAATTTCTTATGCTGCAGGAAAAATAAAACCAAATGCCATTTTTGCAATTCCGGTTTTTTATGAAGGCAAATTAAAAGGCGTAATAGAAATTGCATCGCTTACAACGTTTACTTCAATACAGCAGGAATTTTTAAAATCTTCCACTTATAATATTGGAATTGCAATTCATGCAGCACACGAAAACCAGCGCTTGCAGGAATTACTTGCCGAAACACAGGCACAATCAGAAGAATTGCAGGCGCAGCATAATGAAATGGAAAATATAAATGCCGAGCTTGAAGTACAGGCTGAAAAACTGCAGGCATCTGAAGAAGAACTTAAAGTACAACAGGAAGAATTACAACAATCAAATACTGAACTTGAAGAGCGAAGCCGTTTGCTTGAAGAAAAAAATGAACTGATTCTTGAACGCAATTTTGAAATACAGGGAAAAGCAGAACAACTTGAAATAATTACAAAATATAAGTCTGAGTTTCTTGCAAACATGTCTCACGAATTACGTACGCCGCTTAACTCAATTTTATTATTATCAAGATTGCTTTCAGAAAATCATGGCAATAATTTAAACAGCGATCAAATTGAATACGCAGTTGTAATTCAAAATTCAGGCAAATCGTTATTAACGCTGATTAATGAAATACTCGATTTATCAAAAATAGAATCAGGTAAAATGGAACTTGAATACAGCAATGTTTCAATTAAAGATATTACTCGCGGCATTAAAGATTTGTTTGAACCTGTAGCAAAAGACAAAGACATTTTATTTACAATTAATACTGAAGATGAAGAGCAACAAATTGAAACAGATCGTTTACGGCTCGATCAAATTTTGCGTAATCTTATTTCCAATGCATTAAAGTTTACAAAACAAGGCGCGGTTACACTCAGCATTAAAAAAACTCATGAAGCATTTTCCTTTGTTGTAAAAGATTCAGGCATCGGCATTCCAAAAGACAAGCTCGAAACAGTTTTTGAAGCCTTTCAACAGGCAGATGGCTCAACAAAAAGGCAATTCGGCGGCACAGGTTTAGGACTTTCTATTAGCCGCCAACTTGCAAAACTTTTAGGCGGGGAAATTACAGTAACCAGCGAAGAAGGCAAAGGCAGCGAATTTAAACTTACCATTCCATCAACCAAAAATGCCGCATACATATTTGAAGAGAAAGAAATACTTTTTAAGCATACAACTGATAATGAAACCAACATTATTCCGTCAATAAAAAAATATGACAGAAGTTATATTTCTGATATTATTCCTGCTTCCATTGATGATGACAGAAATAATATTGAAGCCGGCGATAAGCTTATTTTAATTGTTGAAGATGATATTAGTTTTGCAAAATCGCTGCTTAATTATACAAGGCAAAAAAATTATAAAGGTATTGTTGCAGTGCGCGGCGATGAAGGTATTGAACTGGCAAAAAAATATCATCCACATGGTATTTTGCTCGATCTTCAGTTGCCTGTAAAAAGCGGATGGGAAGTTATGGATGAATTAAAGGCTGATGCCGCAACAAAGCCTATTCCGATTCACATGATGTCTTCCCACGAAGTAAAAACAAAAAGCCTTTCAAGCGGCGCTGCAGATTTTATAAGCAAGCCTGTTGCGTTTGAAAAAATGAGTGAAGTTTTTCAGAAGATTGAAGATGCATTAAGCAGGCATCCCAAAAAAGTAATGATTGTTGAAGAAAATGAAATGCATGCAAAAGCGCTTGCGTATTTTCTTGAAAGCTTTAATGTAGTTTCTGAAATCACCAATTCAATTAAAGAAAGTATTGATACGCTTAACAAAGAAAATGTTGATTGTGTTATTTTAGATATGGCCATTTCAGTGCAAGGTTCTTATGATATATTGGGAGAAGTTAGAAAAGCGCCGGGTTTTGAAGATCTTCCCATCATCGTATTTACAGGCAAGAATTTAAGTTACACTGAAGAAATGCACATCAAGCAATATGCAGATTCAATTGTTGTAAAAACAGCACATTCTTATCAAAGAATTTTAGATGAAGTGTCACTTTTCCTTCACCTGGTAGAACAAAATAAGAATGATAAAAAATCGCCTAAATATAAACGTATGGGCGAGCTGGCTGAAGTATTAAAAGGTAAAACTGTTTTAGTTGCTGATGATGATGTACGCAATATTTTTTCATTAACAAAATCGCTGGAAAATTATGGCATGAACGTAATATCTGCGATTGATGGAAAGGATGCATTGAAGCAATTATCAGAACACAAAAAAATTGATATTGTTTTAATGGATATGATGATGCCTGAAATGGATGGTTATGAAAGTACAAAGCGCATTCGCGAAAATCCAAAATATAAAAACTTACCTGTAATTGCCGTAACAGCAAAAGCCATGATGGGCGACAGGGAAAAATGTATTAATGCAGGCGCATCAGATTATATTACAAAGCCGGTAGATGCTGATCAGTTAATTTCTTTATTAAGAGTTTGGCTGTACCAGTAATTTAATTCATTACGAGTTTATTCAATTCATCTTTTGATACAGCCTTTTTATTAACTATAACCGAAATAGTATTTATAGCGAAGTAAGGCATGCTTACATAAATATATCCTTTGTACGGTCCTACTTCGCCCCATGAATTTTTCACAATAAAATATTCTTTGCCATTTTCATCTTTTGCAATACCTGTTATTTGCATTAAATGATCATCTTGGGTAACCTGTTTATCAAACAAATTCTGTCTTATACTTTGCGTAAATTCAGGCTCGGTAAAATTTGGAAAAGCTGTTGAATCATTTGCATTCATCGTCCACATAGCAACACCTTTCATTTGACGAAAACCTATGTTGCTTACATCAGCATCCCACGTAAGCGTATATCCTTTTTCAATGCATTGTTTCGCTGTATTTATTAGTTCGTCAAGCGGCAGGTTATAATATGCATTGCTGTTATAATTATCCGGAACTTCCATTACAAAAGAAGTATAAAAAGGATGATGCGTGAATGATGTTAACCCAATAAAATCTGAAGGTTTTTCAGTAATGTATGCTGCCGCAAAACTTTGCGGCGTATAATGTTTGCCATTATAATCAAACTCAGATGGAGGTTCTCCTAAATAACTTTTTAGAATTTGTGAATAGCCATCTTTCCAGTTTTCAGGAATAGAATCCGGATTAGCAGCAAGCACACTATCAAGATAAGATTTCAAAATTCCTTCCAGCTTATAATCGTGATTCATTACTGTATCTCTTCCAACGCCGGGGTAAATTTCCTGCGGCATCGCGCCATAATTTGCAACTGCATTCAACATATCCTGCCCAAGTCCGCCTTCTGAAAAACGTGTACTTCCGCGGCGGCGTATGTACTTCGTCGCCTTATCAATATATAAATTATACACCGTAAATGTTTCACTCAAATCAAGCGGAGTTTTATCTGATGAAAGCATTTCACTTTCCGTCATTGCAGTTGATGAATAGCACCAGCATGTGCCTGAACGTCCCTGATTTTTCACTGGTGTTGCAGCATTATTTTTTATAACGGTAAATTGTTTTGTTTGAGCTGATGCATAAAATGCAGTTGCTGCTGCTATTACAATAATTAGAAAAATTCTGCGCATAAAATTTATTTAAAAAATATTTTTTTGAATGATGGATGCAATAATTAATTATGCAAATCAACCTTATGAAATTATATAAAAATAAACATCGTGAAAAACTTAATAAACAATCTGGAAAACTTTATCATAACATTTCAATTGCAAGCATTTCTTTTGCATTTTGAAAATACTTTCAAAAAATGGTCAATTCACAACAACCTGCATTTCTTCTTCTGCAAGACGGCACTTTTCTTCAAGGCAAAGCATTTGGCAAAATTGGAACGGCTACCGGCGAAATTTGTTTCAATACCGGCATGACGGGTTACCAGGAAGTTTTTACAGATCCAAGTTATTATGGGCAGGTGCTTATTATGAACAATGTGCACATTGGCAATTATGGCATTAATAATTTTGATCAGGAAAGTAACAGCGTAAAAATACGCGCACTAATTGGCCGCAATCTTGAAGATAAATTTTCGAGATATAAGGCAACAGGCAGCCTTGAAGAATATTTAATAAATAATAATATTGTTGCCATTGAAGGCATTGATACACGCTCATTAGTTGCGCATATAAGAAACAGCGGCGCAATGAACTGCATCATTTCATCTGAGATAAATGATAAGAAATCTTTGCAGGATGAATTAGATAAAGTGCCGGATATGGATGGTTTGGAACTTGCATCAACTGTAAGCACAAAAGAAATTTATGAGGTTGGAAATGCTGATGCATTTTTAAAAATTGCCGTGGTGGATTATGGTGTAAAAAAGCATATTCTTACTTCTTTAGCTAACCGCGGCGCACACATAAAAGTGTTTCCGGCAAAAACAAATGCTGAAGAAATAAAAGCATATAATGCAGATGGCTATTTTATTTCAAACGGCCCGGGCGATCCTGCAGCAATGCCGTATGCAGTTGAAACAGTAAAAGAATTGTTGAAAGAAGATAAACCTTTATTTGGCATTTGCCTTGGCCATCAGTTGTTGGCTTTAGCTAATAATATTCCTACTTTTAAAATGCATCACGGGCACAGAGGTTTAAATCATCCTGTAAAAAATATTATGAATAACCGTTGCGAGATTACTACGCAAAATCATGGTTTTGGTATTAACCCAGAAGCGGTGAAAAGTAATAATGCAATTGAGGTAACACATATTAACCTGAACGATAATAGTATTGAAGGCATCCGCATGAAAGATAAGCCTGCATTCAGCGTACAATATCATCCCGAAAGTACGCCAGGCCCGCACGACAGCCGCTATTTGTTTGATGAGTTTATTGAAATGATGCGTTCTAAATAAACGTTTTCCCTTCTGCATAAAAAATTTGTTTAGACTGAGTTTACAAAAAGTAATTCAGGCTGAATTTTTGCTTATTATTTTTTCCCGACAACAAATTAGGCTTTATGATCTTCTTACGGATTCCATCAGGAAATTATTATTTAAGCATCATTAGTAATTCGGGTAGTGTAATAACAAAGAGTTTAAGAATACAATGATTATTTCAATACAACCATGATTAAGAAAGCCATCGCAAATGAATTGCTTTCTTTTTTATTTTTGATGAATGAACCGCATTGAAAAATTACTGGAGTTATTACAACAAATGCCAGGTGATAATTTTCTAAATCACGCACTGGCGCTTGAATACATTAAGATTGATAAAGATGATGATGCAAGAATTTTGTTTGAATCCATCTTAAATAATTCATCCGGTTATATTGGTTCTTATTATCATTTAGCAAAACTGCTTGAAAGAAAAAATGAAAAAGAAAAAGCAATTGAATGGTATGAAAAAGGAATGGCGCAGGCAAAGCTTGCAAACGATCAACATGCTTATAATGAACTGCAGGCAGCGTATGAAGATTTGGTATATTAGCTTAGAATTTCTTTAATTTTTACAATCTAATTTTTTCATTCACCATCTTTATAATCGCAGCTTCTAAAGCAATAGTTTTAGATTCTATTTCTTTTCCTTTAGCAACAATATCATCAACAAAGTTTTTATCATTATAATCTTTTGCGTTAATGCGCACGTTCATAAATGCACCCATAACTGCACTTCGTGCACACAATGCGCCAACGCCTGCATCTGATATAGAATTTGGATTTCCAACTTCAGCCATTGCCTTAATTACATTCATACTTTCATAAGCAAGATTCATTACTTTA
>JBDUEO010000011.1:0-18790 GCA_040002335.1 Parafilimonas sp.
AGGTGAATCCACACTTTTTATTTAATAATTTAAATGTTCTATCAAGCCTGGTAATGCTTGAAAACCCGGAAGCCAATAAATTTATTGAAGAATTTGCCAAAGTGTACAGGCACATACTTTCCAGCCAGCAGGAAGAACTAATATTGCTGCAAACAGAACTCGATTTTATAGAGCCTTATGTGTATCTTTTAAAAAAACGATTTCCGCAAAGCATACATATTAATATAGATGTTCCTAAAGTATTCGCTTCTTATTTTATACTTCCTGCAGCACTGCAAATGTTGATGGAAAATGCCATAAAACACAACATTGCATCACGCTCAAGGCCGCTGGAAATAAAAATTTATATTGATGAAAAAAACAACCTGGCAGTTTATAATAAGCTACAGCTAAAAATACCAGACGGGCAATCTACCAACGTGGGATTAAATAATATTTCGCAGCGCTATGATATTATTACCGGCAAAAAAATTGAAATTATTAAAACTGCGGATAGCTTTTCCGTTACATTACCGCTAATACCTGTAAATAAATGAAAACGATTATTATAGAAGATGAAAGCCTTGCAGCAGACAGGGTAAAACTACTTTTACATCAAATAGATCCGGCCATAGAAATAGTGACTGTGCTTGACAGCATTGAAGAAACAGTGAAATGGTTTCAAAAAAATATATGGCCTGATTTTATTATTCTTGATATTCATTTATCCGACGGCTCCGCCTTTCACATTTTTGAAAAATTACACATAAATATTCCTGTAATTTTTATTACAGCTTTTGACAAGTATGCTATTGATGCCTTTAAAGTATTAAGCGTAGATTATCTTTTAAAACCCGTTACTATTGATGCGCTTGATTTTGCTATAAATAAATTGAAACAATTTCATTTTAATCAAAACCCTGCTATAGATTATAATAAGCTTGCGAGATTTATTAATAATGAAAAGGAGATATACAAATCAAAATTTCTTTGCCGGATAGGGCGAAAAAAAAATTTTATCTTTTCTAAAGATGTTTCCTTTTTTTGCGCAGATAATAAAATAGTTTACCTGGTAAGTGCAGAAGGTGTGCGCTACATAGTTAACCACAGCATTGAAGATCTTTATTCGCTGCTTGATCCTGTACAATTTTTTCGCGCAAACAGAAGCGATATTATTAATGTTACTTTTATCAAGGTAATAAAACCATATATAAATAACAGGTTGCAGATATTTATGGCAAAAGGCTCATCAACAGAAGAAATTATTGTAAGCAGGGAACGCGTTTCAGCGTTTAGAAAATGGGCAAAAAATTGAAATACTATGATAAAAATTTACGTGCTGTTGTTATTATTTTTCATGAGTATAAAAACGGCATCAGCACAATCCCAGGACGATGTAATTTATTTAAAGAATCAAAATATTATACGCGGCACCATTCTTACTAAAAATGATTCAGTGTGTAAAATACAAACCAGGGACGGAAGCATTTATAATTATAACCTTAATGAAGTAGAAAATATTACAAGGGAAAAAGCCTATAAAAATTTCATTTATAAAAAAACAGGATTTACAAATTATACAGAGCTTGGGGCTTTAGCAGCCGGAAAAACAAGCATCAACGGCGTAACCACTGCGGCCTTCTCTTTTCAAACGGTAAATGGTTATAAGTTTAACCAGTTTGCAATGGTTGGTGCGGGGGTTGGTGCAGATTTATATGCAACGCAAACTGTTGTTCCGTTATTTCTTTCATTCAGAGGAGATATTGCAATATCCGGCGGCGTAATACCATTTTATTTTGCAGATGCAGGATATGGAATAAACATCACGCAAAAATCTGCAGCGGCAGATAATTTTAAAGGCGGCTTGTTGTATGCCGCAGGGCTTGGATTAAAAATTCCTTTTAACAAGTCTGCGGGTGTTATGCTTAGTTTAGGCTACCGTTATCAAAAAACAACTTACAACATCACGAATAATCCAACAGAAATTTTATATAAAAGATTGGCTATAAGGGCAGGATTTTTTTTATAAAGCAATACATTCAAAAAAGCAAAAAGATATTATCGGCTGCTTTGAAAAAATTTATTTCAACCAATTATTAAGATGTCAATTGTATTTAATTCACAAACTATTTCCATGCGCATTTAAAAGCGTGGTAAATGTGCTTATGAAGGCAAACACAAATGCACTTACTTTTTTGGATTGACGATTCACGTACCAAAAACTATATTTGCTTCAATGGCAAAAGCACCCGACGATACTCCGTTAATGCAACAGCACAAAGCTATCAAACAAAAATATCCTGACGCTATTTTGCTGTTTCGTGTGGGCGATTTTTATGAAACTTTCGGCAGCGATGCTATAACGGCATCAAAAGTTTTAGGTATTACATTAACCAAAAGAAATAGTAGTTCTGCTACCGCAAGTGAGTTGGCGGGTTTTCCATATCATGCTTTAGATACTTATTTACACAAGCTGGTAAAAGCAGGTTACCGCGTTGCGATTTGCGACCAGCTTGAAGATCCAAAACTTGCCAAAGGCATTGTAAAACGTGGCGTAACCGAAATGGTAACGCCGGGCATTGCCACCAACGATAAACTGCTTGAACATAACAGCAATAATTTTTTAGCGGGCATTCATTTTACTGATGATGATACTTTTGGTTTAGCGTTTCTTGATATTTCAACGGGTGAGTTTTTTGTGGCTGAAGGCAACCAGGAATATGCTGATAAATTGTTGCAAACATTAAAACCTGCTGAAGTAATTTATCAGCGCAGTAATCAAAAAATATTCAAAGAAAAATTCGGGACAAAGTTTTATACCTACACGTTAGATGCATGGATTTTTGATGAAGCTTTTGCAACAGAAAATTTGCTGAAGCATTTTCAAACACATTCATTAAAAGGTTTTGGAATTGAAAAAATGCATTGCGGCATTATTGCAGCAGGCGCTGTGTTGCATTATTTAAAAGAAACAGAACATCCCAATCTTCAGCACATCACAAACATTCAAAGGTTAGAAAAAGAAGATTATTTATGGATGGACCGTTTCACCATCCGTAATCTTGAATTATTAAATACAGGCAATGATGAGCAATTGACTTTATTAAAAGTGTTGGATAACACGGTAAGCCCGATGGGCGCACGCTTATTAAAACGCTGGTTGCTGCTTCCATTAAAAGATGGCAAGAAGATTAATGAAAGATTAAACGCGGTTGAATATTTAATTCTTCAAACAGATCTGCGCAAACAACTTCAATCGCTTATAAAACAGTGCGGCGATATTGAAAGATTAGTAAGTAAAATTCCATCAAAAAAAATTAACCCGAGAGATGTAATGCAGCTTGCAAAAGGATTGCAATACACTGAACAAATAAAAAAATTATGCGCATCATCAACCAACGAATATTTAAAAAGATTAAGCGCTGCACTTAATGCATGCAACTATATTTCAGAAAAGATTTTTAATGAAATAACGGAAACACCGCCGGTTGCAGTTAATAAAGGCGGCGTTATAAAAAAAGGCGTTGATAAAGATTTGGATGAGCTGAGAGATATTGCAAGTGGCGGTAAACAATACCTTATAAATATTCAGCAACGCGAAGCAGAACTTACAGGTATTACAACGTTGAAGATTGGTTTTAATAATGTGTTCGGATATTTTTTGGAAGTAACAAACGCGCATAAAAGCAAAGTGCCTGAAACATGGATGCGCAAACAAACTTTGGCAAATGCAGAACGATATATAACAACTGAATTAAAAGAATACGAAGAAAAAATTACCGGCGCAGAAGATAAAATTTTGCAGCTTGAATCTGAATTGTATGATAAACTGGTAACCGAGTTACAGGATTTTATTGCGCCAATTCAACATAACGGAAGTATACTTGCAATTCTTGATTGCCTGTGTTGTTTTGCGCAAAATGCAGTTCAATACAATTATAAAAAACCGCAACTGCATGAAGGTTTAGAACTGCAATTAACAGCCAGCCGCCATCCTGTTATTGAACGTAATTTATCAGCAGGCGAAGAATATGTTTCAAATAATATTTTGCTTGATCCTTCATCACAACAAATTATTATTCTTACCGGACCAAACATGAGCGGTAAAAGTGCATTGCTTCGTCAAACTGCAATAATAACATTGCTAGCGCACATCGGCAGTTTTGTTCCGGCTGATGAAGCAAAAATTCCACTGACAGATAAAATTTTTACACGTGTTGGCGCCAATGATAATTTAAGCAGTGGTGAAAGTACTTTCATGGTGGAGATGAATGAAACGGCAAGCATCATCAATAATATTTCGCAACGCAGTTTGATTTTGTTAGATGAAATTGGACGCGGTACTTCTACTTATGATGGCATTTCTATTGCTTGGAGCATTGCAGAATTTCTGCATAATTCAGCATGCGCTCCTAAAACATTATTCGCCACACATTATCACGAATTGAATGAACTGGAAAATAAATTTCCGCGCATAAAAAACTTTCATGTAACCAATAAAGAAGTTGGTAATAAAATTATCTTTTTAAGAAAACTTGCACCCGGCGGAAGCATACATAGTTTTGGTATTCATGTAGCAAAAATGGCCGGTATGCCGCCGCAATTAATTGACAGGGCAAATGATGTTTTAAAACAATTAGAAGCAAAGCAGGAAGGAAGCAACCATCAAACCAACATAAAAAAAATTGCTGCGCCACAATTGCAGCTTTCTATTTTTGATGAGCACTCTGAAACTTTTAGTTCGATAAGAAAACTACTTGAAGATTTCGACATCAATCGCTTAACGCCTGTTGAAGCTTTGATGAAATTAAACGAGATAAAAAACTTGCTGAAGTAATTTTCAGGACCTATTTTTTGTTTTTCTTAAACATATACAGCGGCGCATTATTCATACCAACTAAAATTAAGTTACCGCCTTTTGCATCTTTAATGGTATCAATACATCTTGCTTCTCCATTTATAAATAAACCGCTTTGAGACGGCGGCATATACACAAATTTGTGAGAAGAAGTTCCTAATAACGTTACACCATAACTGGCATCAAATCTTCCGCCCTGCGGTTTTAATCCATAAAAATTACCAGCCATTAAAATATCTTTAATACCATCATTATTTACATCAGTTACGGTAATACAATTTACTGTTGAGAGCTGTGCCATTACCGGTAAATATTCAACTGCAAAATTATCGTTGCCTTTGTTGATATAGATCACTGTTTGCGGTTGCGTTACACTTAATACATTAGCACGCGCCAACTGGTCTTTTGTAAATATTTCATCAATTGATTTTCCCGCATAATCAGCATAATGTAAAAACTGTTTCTTTAGTTCCGGTAATTGTTTTTCAAGATCATCTTTTAAAAAATACGGATATGCTTTGCCGTCTGTTTTATAATACACAGGAATGCAAATTGACGTTCCGTTATTGGCAAAATCGCCAACATACATTTTTGCAGGATGCAAACTATCTGGTTTTATACGCGAGTTTAAACCCATGTTTCCTGCAATAATATCAGGTTTGCCATCATTATTAATATCGGTAACTGTAATTGAATTCCACCAGCCTGATGAGTTTGGAATTGTTGTAATTTTTTTTAGTTGGTGCGCTTCATATTTAAAAACAGTTACGGGCATCCAGTCGCCGGCAACTATTAATTCTTTGCTGCCATCATTATCAATATCCGCCCATTGCGCATCTGTTACCATACCGGCATGTAACAGATCTGGCGCAACTTGCCGGGTAACGTTCGTAAACAATCCATTGCCATTATTTTTTAATAATGCGCTTTGCGGAATAATACCATAACCACCGGGCACGCATCTTCCACCAATAAAAATATCAGGCTTGCCATCACTATCAAAATCATTGATGCGCACACACGAAGCGTTGATAGGAACCGAAGGAAAAGTTGTGCTGCGTGTAAAATTTCCTTTGCCGTCATTGATATATAAACGCACATTTAAATACGGCGAATTTGGCGGCGCTTCATTACCCCCTGACCCTACAATAAGATCCAGATCACCATCGCCGTCAGCATCAAAAAATGCAGCGCCAATGTCTTCAAAATATTTATCTTTTATAAATGCATCTTCCTTTTTTTGTATGAAAGAACCATCTTTCTGCTGTATAAAAATCTTTGCTGTATCGCCCGTTGCACTGCCCATAAAAAAATCTTCAAGACCATCGCCGTTAATATCGCCAACAGCTAATCGCGGGCCTTCTGCAGAAAGCATTTTAGGAAGCAATGGCTCGTTATCAAAATCTATGTAATCATTTTCATGGTGTGTGCTATTGCCTTTAATATTCTGCGTTGCAATATTTGCATACAACTGGTTGCTTAAAATTGGTGGTGAAGAATAATCCAGCGCTGCATCTTTTTCAAACAAAATAATTGTTGTATCTGTTTTAATATTGGCAAGCTTTTGCACTTTATTATTGGGCCACTTTATTGAAAGGCTGTCAACAATATTTATATTATTTAAACCAAAAATAAGTTCGGGATTTACGCTGCTTTGAAAGCCGCGGCCCGGTTGCTGCTCCAACGTTTGTTCGCCTGCTTTTGTATGTATAAAAACTTTTGCGCCATAACCAAAAATGTTTTCATTATTTCCTTTCAATTTTATTTTTAAATAATGGTGATGCAATTTTTCTGAAGCCATGTTGCGGTAAATAAATGCAGGCATGTTTACATTGTTGATAACAAGATCAAGATCGCCATCGCCATCCAAATCTCCATAAGCAGCTCCATTACTAAAACTTGGTATGGTAAAGCCAAGTGCGTTTGCTTCGTTTTTAAATAACAAATTATGCTGATTAACAAAAGCATAATTTAATAAAGGCGTTGATGGCATTTTATTCAGCAGATCATTCAAACTTAATTGCCCGTTGCGCATTTGCTGCAACGTAGCATCGTTGCCTGCAAAGGCAAGAAAATCCTGGTCAGTTAAATCGCGGTACAAACCATTTGAAACAAAAATGTCTTTCCAACCATCATTATCAAAATCAAAATCCAGCGCCCCCCAGCTCCAGCCTGTTGCATCAACGCCGGCTAACTGTGCTATCTCGCTAAACGTTCCATCATGATTGTTTAACTGCAAACAATTACTTGTAAGCTGGTGATGAAAATCCTGTAAATGTTTTTCATTCTGCACATCGTAATCATCAAACTTAATATTGGTTTTTAAACGGTAATCACTTTCGGGCAACATCTCTGTTGTAAATACATCCATGTAACCATCATTATTAATATCCGCAATATCAGAACCCATAGATCCCTGGCTGCTATGTTGCATACAACTATCAAGCATTTCTTTAAATGTTCCGTTGTGTTGATTGATATATAAATAATCACGTTCAAAAAAATCATTGGACACATACATATCTTCCCAGCCATCATTATTTACATCTGCAACCGTAACACCTAATCCAAAACCGATAGGACTTTGATAAATACCTGCCTGTTTACTTACATCAATAAATTTTCCATTATCATTTCTGTATAAATGATCGCCGTTAATTGTATCGCGTATGTTACGCAGCGAACTATTGTAACCAAAACTGTTTATTGATTTCGGATTATTGTTTAATACAAAACAATCCAGGTCGCCATCATGATCATAATCAAAAAAAGTTGCCTGTGTTGAGGGACCTTTATCATCCAAACCATATTGATGCGCTTCTTCTTTAAACGTTCCGTTATGCTGATTGATCCATAATTCATTTGCCCTGTCATCGCCCGGAATATTGCCGCTGTTGCAGATATAAATATCCAGCCAGCCATCATTATTAATATCAACCATAGTTACACCTGTATGCCATTTATGATTGCTTGTAATGCCCGATGCTGCAGTAGCATCTTCAAATTTCCAGTTGCCTTTGTTTATGTACAATTTGCATTGTTGCACGTTTGATGTAAAAAAAATATCAGGCTTTCCATCATTATTTACATCACCAATAGCTACGCCGCCGCCGTTGTAAAAATTATGATAGTTAAGAATATTAAACTCTTTTGTATCTGTAACTGTATTGGTAAAATTAATGCCGGTTTGCGATGAAGGCTGCAGTTGAAATAATGCATTGTTATTTACTGCGTGTTCCTTTTTTGTATTACAAGAAACAATCAAAATAGAAAAAATGAAGCCAAAAAAAAAGTAACCGGAATAATAATATTTAAGCAACTAACAAGAATTTATATATTCAAAACTAACACGCAATTCATTTATCCAATTATTTAAAAACTTAAAATTATAGCCGTTACACTAACACATAAGGTTGTGATTAAAAAACGCATTTAATTTGTGTATGAAAAAATGGCTTTTGCTGATTATTGCATTTCTGGTTATTTGTATTGTTTGTATTTATATTTTTATTCCTTCAACCATCGCAATATCTGATATTGTTACAGCTAAAGCAACAAGAGACGGAACATACCGTGTTTTGACCGCAACATCTGAGTGGCGAAAATGGTGGGTTTATGAAACACGCAACGCAAATAATATAAAAGTTGCAGACGGTAAGTTTATTTATAACGGTTACACTTATAAATTACAGGAACCCGGTTACAACAGCATGTTGGTTTCTATTGGTAAAGATGATAATAATCTAAGCAGTAACATAAGCATTCTGCAGTTAGAAACAGATTCAATTGTTATAATGTGGCAAAGCTCGCTGCAAACCACGAATAATCCTTTCGAAAAAATACATCAATATTTTGCTGCGGTTGATGTGAAAAAGAATATGACGGAAATATTAGAACATTTAAAGGTGTTTGTTGAAAAAGATGAAAATATTTACGGAATTAAAATAGTAAAAGGAACAGTAAAGGATACTTCCTTGATTACAACAAAACAAATGTTTGCCATACAACCCACCATGAATGATGTGTACCGAATGATTGGCATTTTAAAAGATTATGCTCATAAAAACAATTGCAGGCAAACGGATGTTCCCATGCTAAATATTTTGCATGATAGTGATAAATATCGCGTAATGGTTGGTTTGCCGATTAATAAAGAAGTACCGGCTTCCTCCACGGTATCATACGTAAAAATGACAAATGGTAATTTTATGGTTACGCAGGTACAAGGCGGTTCCGCAACTGTGCAAAATGCTTTGAACGAATTGCAACTTTATTTTAGTGATTACAATAAAACATCAATGGCAATTACTTTTCAGTATCTTGTAACAGACAGAATAGAGCAAACCGATACTACCAAATGGATAACTAAAGTTTATGCGCCAGTTTTGTAATGCCTGTTTTCGCAAGTAATGAAGCCAATCAAAATAAATATTTGTTTTTTAGTAATTGGTTGCCTGCTGCAGCGTACAGTTTCTTCAGCCCAAAGTTGCGACAGTAATTATTTTTCTTACCTCTACAATGCATCTGATTTTGTTTCTTACTCCAAAGCTGTTGCAACACCAGATAACTCATTGCTTTGTCTTCAGACCAACAGGCTGTATTTTCATGGTTTAACTAAATTTACGCCGCAGGGAAATGTCATTTATGCTTATAACTATACAGCTCCATACATCGCCAACAGTAATCATGCCTGGACTGATTTAATTTTTACCGATGTGGCTGCTGCTTCTGATACAGTGATATATGTCTCCGGTTCGGTTACAAAACATGGATTATTTTTTGATAATACTGAAGTGCCCCCTCCCCGCACTACAGCCGTAATTAGCAGAATAGATAAATATGGAAAAGTAATATGGAGCCGTTTTTTTGCAAACGCGAATACTGATCCACTTGAATTTTCTAATTTAATTGTTTTAAAAAATGGAGATATAACAGGCTACCTCACAACACAGGTAGCTTATCCATATTATGGAAGAATTGTTTGCCTGTCCGCAGATGGTACCATAAAATGGATTACAATTCTAAACACTGGCAATTATAGTTCCGGTTCTATGGGCTTTCCTAAAAGATCAATAATGCAAACTAGAAACGGCAATATTGTTATAGGTGATGTAGTTACAAAGAGTGACACAGTTTATGCAAATGGTGAATATCACTTTTTTGCTTTAAATTCTACAAATGGTTCCATTGTATGGGAAAAAAGTTATGCTTATAACGATCTTTTATTTATACCAAATATTACAAGCACTTTTGAACTACCGGATGGTGACCTGTCTTTTCAAACTACTAGCAATATTCGCACAATGGCTGATCCTGTTGGTTTAACAAAAGAATTAAATATTATTACCGACAGTGAAGGAAATATTAAGAAGATGATTGCAATACATCCAATAAATGATTTTATAAATATTGTTGATGCAAAGCCAGACAATGATTCAAATCAATCGTTGCTAATTGTTACAAGCGATAACAAGCCGTTGTTGATGCTTATTGATAAAGCGGGAAATATTATTCGTTATAATAAATATGGAAAATCTGATGAAGGTGTTCCTCCAACATGTTTTGTAAAAATTGGAAACGGTTATAATATTTTTCTGAGTGAATTGTCTAAGTCTTTCCGCATGTTACGCACTGATCCTATTGGCAGGCTCGATTGCGATACATTGAATATAAAAATGGTGCAGGAAACAATTCCCGCTTTTAATGGTAACATTAATAATATTCGTACAACCAATTCACCTGCTGAAAATGAAGCTCCTTTTTCAACGGGCTTTTTTGTTGTACAAAATACGGTAACTACAAACATTCAAAGAAATACTGTTTGCCAGAAAAACATTCCTTGCTGTGTAGACGTAGTTGATACAAATCATATTAAAAGTATTGATTTATGCGAAGGAAGTTCTTATACACTTCCTGATAAAACACTTGTACAGGATTCCGGCAAGTATTATGTTTCTTACAAAACCTTAGAAGGTTGCGACAGTGTGAGTCTTTATCAAATTAAAGTCTATAAAAACCCTTCTGCATTATCGCTCGGTTTAGATACATGTTTTAATGGCAATGATACTTTAAGCATTCATGCAACAGATGGTTATAATGAATACACCTGGATAAATGATTATCAAACACCGTCTTCGTATTATACAGCAAGAGATTCAGGAATATATACAGTAACAGTTTCAAATATTTGCGGCACAAAAACAGATAGTATACATATATTTAATCAATGCGATTTCCCTGTTTACATGCCTACGGCATTTACGCCAAACGGAGATCGATTAAATGATATTTATAAAGTACCTGCTTTCAATTTAAACAGACTAATACAACTAACCATTTACAATCGTTGGGGTAAAATTATATTTCAAACAAAAAATATAAATAAAGGATGGGACGGTACATTAAACAGTATTCCGCAACAGCCCGGAATTTATATTTATACGCTGCAAATGGAAAATCTTACTGGAAAAAAAATTAATCAGGAAGGTACATTTACCTTAATCAGATAAATGCAAGAATTATTCTTAGGCTACTTTTTAAAATCAATCACCATTGTGCTATCATTGTTCTTTGCCAAGATAAACGCTTTTTTATTATTCGCTAATTGTATGGATTTAATGGAACGCACCTGGCCTTTTATAGTAACGCCATTTAGCTTTTCTGCAACAAATTTATCATTGCCTTTATTTATAAGTATGGTTCCATAATCAGCATCATACCTGCCCATTTGTATGTTGTTGTCATAATAATTTCCGCCCAATAAAATATCAGGAAGGCTATATTTATTTACATCTGCAATGGCTGCTGTTTTGTATGGAGAAAATTGCGCATTTACCGGCATGGGAACTGCCTTAAAATTCATCTTTCCATCATTTATAAAAATGGTATTATAAAACCAGTTAGCCGTTAAGGTGGTTGATGATTTTAATTTACTTTCTGAGAACATATCTGTTAAAGATGCTTTGGCAAAATCGCCGGCATACAAATATTTCTTTTTAAGAAAAGGCATTTGTTTTTGCAATTCATCTTTATTGGCAAAAGGAATTTCTTTGTTATCAAGATAATAAGTTAGTATTTGTTCTTTATTACCGTTGTCATCAAAATCGTTAATGTATAAACGCACGGGCTGCGCATCGCTTGCTTTTAAACGGCTGTTCAAACCTAAATTTCCGGCTATTAAATCAATATCGCCATCACCATCAATATCACAAGGCATAACAAAATTCCACCAGCCTTTTTTGTCTGTCAGTACCTTTTTTGTAAAATGCCCATGATCATTTATAAATGCAACAATGCCGCCCCAATCAAGCGAAAGAATTAAATCCTTATCACCATCTTTATCTATATCAAACCAAACAGCATTTGTTACCATACCGATATTTGATAACCCTTTTGCCAACTGGCTGGTAACATCTTTAAACTTACCAGTTCCATCGTTCATTAATAAATACGATTGCGGCGCATCGCCATAATGAAATGGAACGGCTCTTCCGCCAACAAACAAATCAACATTTCCATCATTATTAAAATCATAAGGCACAATGCATGATTGCGTGGTATAGATATTTGAAAATGCGTCGTGCTTTCTTACCAAATTTCCTTTTCCATCATTCAAATAAACACGTGGTAAAAGATTAGAATCTTTACCGTAATATTCATTGCCACCACTGGCAATAATTAAATCAGGATTATTATCATTATTCACATCAGCCCAACATGCATCTACATCTTCATACATACTGTCTTTATCCAACGCAGGTTGATTTGTTTTTTCAAATTTTCCTGAAGATGTTTGCACAAACACTACAGGTTTTTCTCTTTTTGATGCGCCGATAAAAACATCCTGCAATCCATCATGATTTATGTCGCCAACAGCTAAAGCCGGGCCTTCGCTCGATGTCATGTGCGGAATTAAAGGCTCGCGGTCAAACTCAGGAAATTCATTTTCTTTATGATCATAATTAAGGCCAACAGCATGTGTAATATCTTCCATTGGCTTTGCCGTGTTTGTGCTGTAACGCGCAAGTTCAGCATAATTAAACTGGGGAAGATTAGCCGTGTAATTAATAGTTGCAATTTTTCCTGTATCGCTTTGCCAGTTTATTTTTTGATATGAATTATCGGGCCAAATCAATACGATTGAATCAACATTTACATTGTGCAAACCAACCTGCATAGGTGTTTCAGCGCTTGATAAAAAACCATGCACAGGAAATTTTTCATACGTTCTTACATCATGTTTTGTAAACACAATTATTTTTGAACCGATAGCATTTATATTTTTAGGCGCGCCTTTTAATTTTAATTCAATATAATTTTCAGTCTTGTAATCGTTTGTTTTGTTTTGATAGATCATGGCGTTGGCATCGATATTATTTACTGCAATATCAACATCACCATCATTATCAAAGTCCGCTGCAACAGCACCGTTTGAAAATGTGGGTGCATCATTTTTTATACCTGACGAAAGATCGGTAAACGAAAGTGTTCCATCATTCTTAAAAAATTTATTTGGTATTTTTATTTCAGGAAATTTATCAATCAGTGATATATCTTTTGTCTGCAAATTATTTAAACGTATATCCATTTGCATTTGATCGTTAGACACATAATTGATGTAATCAATATCGTTTAAACGCTTTGGAATACCGTTGGAAATAAAAAGATCTTTCAGCCCATCGTTATCAAAATCTATCCATAATGGAGACCAGCTCCAATCTGTTGCAGCAATGCCTGCATATAAACCAATTTCGCTAAACACACCATCGCCGCGGTTATACTGAAGATTATTCCTGGTGTATTGATAACTGTAACCGTATTTTAATTTTAGCTTAAAAATATCATAATCATCTTCGCCTTCTGATCGCTTTAAAATATATGGATCGGATGGCAACATATCCATGCTTACAATTTCGGGCAATGCATCATTATTTATATCCGCCACATCAACGCCCATTGTGTATTGGCTTGTATGCATAAAGCTGGTTGAATCTTCTTCTTTAAATGTGCCATCGTGATTGTTGATGTACAGATAATCTTTTTCATGAAAATCGTTACCAATATAAATATCCGGCCAGCCATCCATATTGATATCAGCAACTGAAATACCTAAACCATAACCAATGATAGAACTGTTTATGCCCGCTTGTTTTGTAACATCAGTAAAATGGCCGTTGTCATTTCTGTATAAATGATCGCCTGAAACAGCGCTGGGTGTATTGATCATTAATGAACGCTGGTTAAATGTTCCGTTTTGATGTATAGAATGATTCAGTAAATACATGTCAAGGTCGCCATCGCCGTCATAATCAAAAAACGCAGCTTGTGTGCTAAAGCCTGAAAAATCAAGTCCATATTGTTTTGCTTCATCTTCATATTGCGGCACACCATTTTTATCAATGCCTTTGCAAATCAGAAATTCGTTATGGCTGTTCAACACTTCATATTTACCTACACGGCAAACATACAGATCGAGCAATCCATCATTATTTATATCAACCACAGAAACACCGGTGCTCCAGCCGCCATCATTTGGTATATGCGCTTCAGCCGTTACATCTTTAAAATGCATATTGCCCGTGTTGAGGTATAATTTATTTTGGCCCTGGTTTGATGCGAAAAATAAATCAATCAATCCATCATTATTAAAATCGCCTGCGGCAACACCGGCGCCGTTATAAAAATACATGTAATGAAAAACATTGAAGTTATTTGCTGGTGTAAGCTTATTTATAAAATCAATACCTGTTTTATTTGCATTCAATACTTCAAAAACCACGGGTTGGTTTTTATGATTGCAACTGCATTGAAACAATACAATAATTGCAAGCAATTGTATTACCCGTTTTGAACGATAATAAGATTGTTCATAGTTTTTTTTCTGTATGATTTTACAATGCAACTGCTATTGATTTGTTTTGTTTTGCAAATAACTGTTTGCCTGGTACAATAAAGGAAAATCGTTATTGCGCAGAAAGATGATATAATTTTTATCAGCGCCATGCAGTTCGCGAATATCACGTACAATACCCTTTACTTTTAAGCCTGATTGCTTTGGATCAAGCCTTATAAAATTTCCTTTTCCATTATTAATAAGCACATCGCCAAAACTTGCATCAAGTTTTCCAAACTGCGGCGGAAAATTGTCTTCATTGCCACCTATAATCAAATCCGGATAACCATCTTCATTTACATCTTTTACATAAATAGAATTTATGTTTGAAAGCTGCGCACAAACAGGCAATTTTTCTATTTCAAATTTTCCGTTGCCTTTATTTATGGCAACAACCGAGCTGCAATAATTAAAAGTTTTAACCATGCATTTGCCTGTTATATCGGAAGGGAATAATTGCTGTATAGATTTTTTTGCATAATCTGCGTGCTGCAGGTTTTGTTTTTTTATAGATGGGACTTCATCCTGCATATCATGTTTTAAAAATACAGGCATATCTTTTCCATCAATGGTTCGGGTTAAAATCTTATCCATGTTTCCATTCTGATTAAAATCGGCACACCAAAGTTTTACCGGATCTTTTTCGTCTGGCTTTAAATAAAAATTTTCGCCAATGTTGCCAAATATTAAATCAGTTTTACCATCTTGGTTTATATCTGCAGCAACAACCGTTTTCCATAAGCCGTTTAAATTTTGAAGGTTTGTTTTTACTTCAACAAAATGATCCCCGTTATAAGAAAATATTTTGGGCGACATCCATTCGCCGCTTATAATAAGTTCTTTGTTTGAATCGCCGGTTACATCAGCCCATACCGCACTGGTAACCATACCAATATTTGCTATGTCTGGATTTTTTGTTTTAGCAATATCTTTAAAATGGCCATGCCCGTCATTTATATACAAATAACTTTCAGGATTGCCGCCATAATTTCGCGGATCGCTTCTTGCGCCAACAAATAAATCTTCATATCCATCATGATTAAAATCGTAAGCAACAGCAACGCCGGTATTCATTCCATTTGTTGCAAACGCAGCGTCATCTAAAGTAAAATTCCCCTTGCCATCGTTCTTAAACAAACGCTCCTGCATTTCGCGGCTATACGGTGGATTATCGTTGCCGCCGGCACCAATAAATAAATCAAGATCGCCATCTTTATCGGCATCAAAAAACAATACTGCTTCATCTTCAAAATCTAAAAAGCGATTGAATGCCGGTTCATCTTTTTTAAGAAAAGAACCATCTTTTTGCTGAATATATATTTGACCAACATGACCTTTTGTGCCGCCAATATATATGTCGTCCAAACCATCTCCGTTTATATCTCCCACTGCGGCTTTTGGGCCTTCACGGGAAAGCATTTCGGGAATGTTGCGTTCAAAATAATAATCTACATAATCATCTTCATCATGTTTCTCAAAATTACTTTTTACTGAGTCAAACAAAGGTTTTACGGTAGCCACGCTATTAAAAGAATAGTCGTTTTTATGCGTGCTTTTATGAATTGTATAAAAGCTGTCAATTTTTACATTAGTAAATTTATCATAGGTTCTGTCAGGCCACATAATAACAACAGAATCCAGTTTGTTTGTGGTTCCTAAACCGATTACCTGTTTGTAATCAACTGAAGATTGAAAGCCTCTTGCTGGTATTACATCACGTGAAAAAATTTGCTTGTTAACATACACATTTATTTTACTGCCAACTGCGAATGTATTAAGGCTGTCGCCCTTTAAAAGAAAGCTTATATAATGATTATGATTTAACTGTCTTGAATTATTTCTGTAAATAAATGCAGGCTGATTTTCATTGTTGATGATCAAATCCAGATCACCATCATTATCAAGATCTGCGTAAGCAGCGCCATTTGAAAAAGATGGCTGTGTAAAACCCCATGCAGCACCAACATCTTTAAATTTTAAATTGCCTTCATTTTTAAAGCATTTATTCAGCATTGGATTTTTTGGAATGTGTGTAAGCACATCATCTATATTATCTTTTTTACCGGTTAATACCATTTTCTGAATAACATCGTTTGCAAAAAAATCCATAAAATCAAGGTTGGTAACATCGCGGTTCACGCCATTGCAAACATAAATATCGTTTAAACCATCATTATCTGCATCAAACATTAATGCGCCCCAGCTCCAGTCTGTGGCAGAAACACCGGAGTAATTCCCTATTTCTGAAAATGTGCCATCGCCATTATTTAACTGCAGGCAATTTTTCATGTATTGATAATATAAACCCTGGTTTACCTTTTTACGGAATACATCAATATTATCAAAAGCGCCTAATGTTTTCAGTCTAAAATCATCAGCAGGCAACATATCTGTAGTAAAAATATCGGGACGCCCGTCATTATTTATATCAGCAATATCGGCACCCATAGAAGAAAAACTAGTGTGCGCTATAAAGCTTTCAAATTCGTCTTTAAAAGTTCCGTTTTTTTGATTGATATATAAATAATCGCGTTCATAAGAATCATTTGAAACATAAATATCCGGCCAGCCATCGCCGTTGATATCTGCCACAGAAACGCCCAATCCAAAACTTACAAGGCTTCCATGTATGCCTGCCTGCTTTGTTACTTCAGTAAAATGGCCATTATCATTCCTGTATAAATGATCGCCCCCTCCTTTTAAAAAATCAGCAACCTGCCATCGATCCTGTGGCAAATCGCGGCGGTTATCATATCCTAAATTATTTACAGGCATCGGGCTGTTATCAATCATAAAGCAATCAAGATCGCCATCGCCATCATAATCAAAAAAACTTACCTGTGTTGTATATGCAGAAATATCCAAGCCATATTTTGCGGCTTCTTCTGTAAAGGTGTTGTTGTGGTTGTTGATGTACAATTTGTTTTTGCGGTTACCTGTTTTCATGTGGCCGGAATTGCAAACATATATATCAAGCCAGCCATCATTATTAATATCAACAAACTCAACGCCAGTACTCCACATGCTATCCTGTTGCATGCCGCAGCTTGCGGTAATATCTTCAAATTTAAAATTGCCCTTATTTAAATAAAGTTTGTTATCGCCCATGTTTGAGGTAAACAAAATATCAGGCAAACCATCGTTATTAATATCACCCACGGCTACACCACCACCGTTATAAAAATTCCTGAAGAGAAAGCTATTTTCTATACTTCCGTCAGTTACTTTATTATTAAAATTTATACCTGTATTTTTTTCTAGAGAAAATAAAGTTGTTTGATCTTTTGAATTACAGCCAGTCAATACAAAAGCAGAAAAAAAATATAAAAAGAAAACGCGCATACTATTGTACAAAATAAAAAAAGGTCATTCATTAAAAATGACCTTTTTATAAGCTTAACAAATTATATTTTAATAACCGGGGTTCTGAGTAAGATTTGGGTTTACAATCAACTGCGTTGCGGGAATAGGAAACAATAAATATTTAGGATCATCCGCATCTTTTAAAGCCCAGGGCTGTAAAAATACTCCCATGCGTATTAAATCCTGACGTCTCCAGCTTTCCCAATACAACTCCTTTTGTCTTTCGGCTAACAAAGTATTAGGATCGTATAAGTTACCGGTATTGACCAATGAAATTGTGGCTAACGGTGCAGCTTTTCTTGCTACCCTTACTTCGTTTACTTTATCTAAAGCGGCAGCAGTGTTATTCTGATTCAGATAGGCTTCTGCCATCATAAGCAAAACATCAGAATATCTGAATAAAACCAATTGATTTGCTTGTTGGCCACCGCTGTAATTACCATAATCAGGAGCATATTTTATGACGCGAACACCATCATCTTCTAATGTTAAGGGATTTGGCTCTACTAAGTTAACCTGTGTATTGAACATTAAAGGATTGCCGTTTCTATCCTGGCGTGGTACACCCTTTGCATCATATTGCTGGCCTTCTAATAAACCTACTTTTAACCCTGAAGTGTTAGTTACACCAGGATACGCTACATTACCTTTTCGCATTGTATCAGATGCGTCGAATGCATTATAAAAATCAGCAACGG
>JBDUEO010000012.1:0-18723 GCA_040002335.1 Parafilimonas sp.
CTTCCTGGTGGCCAATGCGTGCATGAATATGATCTACTCTTTGCAAAGTAAGATCAACGGTTTCAGGCTGATCTTCCAATAACGTTTCACTTACATTACACCAATGCGATACATCGAATGTTATACGCAGTTCCGGAATTGTTTCTATATAATGCCGCGCAACAGATGATGAATACAATAATCTTGAACGATGCGTTTCATGACAAATTTTAATGTCTGTTGCCTTTGCAAGTTGCGTTGTGTGATCTATAAATGTTTTGCCTTGCTCGTACGGAAAATAATCTCTTCCTGAATGACAATTTATATACAATGGTTTTTGTACCATATTATTTGCTGCGGCATCAACCATATTAGTGAAAGTTTTAAAATGATCATCGTAATTGCTTTCATGGCCAGCCGTTAAAAAACCAACTTCAAGATCATATTTTTTTAAAGTGGCAAACAAATCATCCTGGTCTTTTTTTTCTGTTGGCCACCAAATTTCAATGCCATCATAATTATCTTTTTTTACTTTGGCGCAGTATTCATCAATCGTTCCATTAAAGCCCCAATTGGTGGCGAGAATTTTTAATTGAAAATTTTTATTCACGATAAAATTATTTTTTTGTAGCGATGAAAACGCATCGGTTGACAACAATAAAGCGGCAGTTTATGCTATGCTGAGTTCTATAAAATTTCTGCGATTCACTTTATGTATTTGTTGATTTATTATTAGCAGAAGCATCAACTTTAAAACCCGGCGTTACATAATCTTTTGGCAAATAATCATTTGGAATAGTTGTTTGATTGCCATCTCTTGCAGCAAAATAATGCGGCGACATAATTTCAATACCCGCTTCGTTTGCACAATCCTGAATATTCTGGTGCAACTGCGAATAAATATTTGCCTGCTTATTTGGTTCGTGCGTGTACGCATTAATTTGGTACGATACGTAAAAATCTTCAAGGCTTGTTTGCAACACAAATGGTGTGGGTTCCTTCAAAATAAATTCTGTTTTTTGTGCGGCATCAATTAATACACGGTGCATATCGCGCCACGGCACATCATAACCAATAGTAACAGTGGTATGCAATATCAAACCTTTTTCTACAGCATCACTACTATAATTTATAGTGTGGCTGCTCATAATGTTTGAATTGGGCAAGGAAATAATTTCATTTTTAATGGTGCGGATGCGCGTAACCAATAATGTTTTTTCAATAATATCGCCTGTAATGTCACCAATTTTTACACGGTCGCCAATTTTAAAAGCACGCATATAAGTTAATACAAGGCCCGCAATAATATTGCTTAAAGAACCCGATGAGCCAAATGTGAACAGCACACCTAAAAAAACAGAAACGCCCTGGAAAACCGGGCTGTTGCTGCCTGGCAAATAAGGAAAAATAACCACGATCATAAAAGCATATATCAACACCTTTATTATTTGAAAAGTTGGGTTAGCCCAATCAGCATAAAAGCCAGGAATTTTTAATGCGCCCCTTTCTACTTCATATTTTAAAAAATGAATGAATTTTAAAAAATACCTGAATACAATTACTATAACAAGTATGGTAAAAAAATTAGGCAGGTAATCCCATAGACTGTGAAATATTTTTCTTAAAGGATTTATTAAAAATGCAAGCAACGTACTTGCAAAATTTTTCGTCCATGGAAAAATGCTGAACAAAATTGGAAAGGCTAAATAGACCGCAGTAATAATTACGACCCATTTTATAAAAGTATTTACGCCAATAAAAAAATTCAGTTCCCGGTTTATATCAAATAATTCATAGTTGCGTATTTTAACGCCTTTTAAAAGCTTACCTTTTTGCGCTATTATTTTTGTTTTTGTAAGCCGGAATAGTTTACCAATAAAATATATTAATGCGCCTACAATAACCAATACAATAATAGCCAGCCCAACTTCCTTCGCAATAGTTTGCCAGCTTGTTTGTTGTTTATAATATACAATGGCATTGCCGATAATTGTTTTATACTGAGCCGCTAAATCTTCTTTTGTAGTGTTTTGCCATAACGCATCATTCTCAGAAACACTCATAATAATCATTTCCCCAAAAACAATATCATCGGTGGTTTCATTAGCAACAATGTTTATTGAATCGGGCCTGAAATAATAATCGCCGGCTAATTTCTTTATACGGTCATCTATAGCATCTGCCCTGTCTTTTGGAGATAAACTGCCCACTTTATTATAAATAGAAAACAAAGTGTCTTTCAAAAACGGAACAACAGCATATCCTTTTACAAAAGTTTTAAGTGAATCAATTTTTTTCTTTTTTTGAGCAATGCGTAATGAATCTTTATTTTTTATTGCATCAAGCTCTTTTTGCAGCTCTTGTTTTTTTACATTGTCAGTTGTTTTTAAAACGCTCAGCTGTTGTTGCAGGTCATCTCTCTTTACAGAATCTGCATTGCGTTCAAATTCCAGCGCCTGCAATTGCCTGGATTGTTCTGATAAAATTTCATTGTGTAATGAATCAGCAATGTGTGTTGTATCCTGTTGTGAGAAAACTATTTTATTGCTTAAAAGAAATAAGCATATTAATAAGATGAGTTTGTTTTTTTTGATCATGATCATTACTGGTTTCATCGTTTGGCAATATTGGCCAGATGCATTTTCAGTTGCGAAATATTAGGCTATAAAGTAAGCAAAAATTTTATTTCAGTTATCTTTTTTATAAAATGATACTGAAAGTTGCAAGCTGTTTAACTCCAATCAAAATCTACTACATTATCATCTAATTTCCATTTTGCAGGAGAAGGATTCGTTAACCAATCCAATGGTTCACCAATTGGCTGATCTTTTGAAGCATCTGCAAAGCACTGTTTAATAAATGCTTTTTGTTCCGCACCAACTGCATCGGGCTGCGCTGATATAAATAATGGCGCACTGCTTTGTGCCAGCAACTGCATCCATTGTTTATTCTTATTCCATGGAATTGCAGTAGTTAATCCAACGCAATCGCCATCAACTTCATAAAAATTTTTATGTTGCACCATTCTAAAGCCCATTGTATTTACACCCATTTTTTTGGTGCGTGCCCATTCTTTTCCGCTTGTATCATCGCCAATTCTATTCAACTCAAATGTGCCTGCAGATAAATGGCTCATCGTGTTGCATCCAATCAAATACATATTACCTGCGGCATCGCGAATAGAGTTATATAAATACAAAATGATCTCTGCATTTGTTTTTGAATTATCATTAAAATGCCAGCCGGGAACACTCATTGTTTCACTCATTTCAAAACCCCATTTTCCAAAAATATCATACGTGGTAAAATCATGTTTTACCATTTCATAATTCCATTGTTTGTATGTGTTGATAATACTTTTTATACGCTGAATATTTTCATCTATTGTGGGATCGAGTACCGGCATTTTTGCATCATCTCTTCCGGGAATTGAAGGTGCTAATAAATTTTTATTATCATCATAATGCGCGCACAAAGGCCTTGTCCAAATGCCTGGCCGCATACCCAGCTTTTTAATTTCGCCGGCAAGTTTTTGCATGTCGCCAAACTTGTTATTAGGTTTTGAAAAATCATCTCCCCAGCAACAATCATCAGGCAACAAAGGCGACTTAAACGCCCAGCCCGCATCAATTACAGAAAAAGGTTTATTGTTTGTGTTGGTTACAAGCGGCGCTAATAAAGCCGTGTGTTTAAGTATTAGATCAGCAGAATTATTTCCATAAGCAAAGTACCAATCGTTGATGCCATAAACAGGTTGATCAACTTTGCGCGGCTTATTACACATTTGTTTACAAAAGCGGCGCACCGTTGCAAATACATTTTCACCGGCTTCATTTTTTGTAGTAACAATTTCAGCGGCATTCAACATTCTGCCGCCAAGTTGTACGCCGCTGCCGCCGGTTCTTGTATCAAGAATTAATTCTAAATTATCATTGGCAACCTGCCAGCAACAAATAGTGCTGCAACCTGTTTTTACACCAAAGCATGTTGTATTATTATCTGCATGTTCAATACAATACCACGGTAATTTTTTAGTGGCATTAATTGATTCAAAATGTACATCGCCATACGTTCTTTCATAAGCATCACCTAATACAATTGTATTTTTTTGTGATGGAATTTTCCAGGATAATTTTACTTGCTGCAATGCTGATATTGGTGCATGAATAAATACTGCAACAGAATCTTTTGTATTCTTCAATCGTACTATAACATCTTTAAATATCCACGTTTGTTTATCCGATGATTGCAAAGGAAAATCTACATCGCCTGAACGCATCGTTACTGCATCAGGCATTTGCATAAGGTTTATTTTTCTGCCTTCTGCTTTTACATAATCTGAAATAATTAATGCCACAAGCGATGCGCCGCTGAGTTGAATAAAGTTTCTTCTGTTCAATTATTCTTTTTCTTTCAAATGTAGTTGTATGTTCTTTTTTCTTTACGAAAAAAATAAAAATTCAGGAAGTGATTTTTTTGAAAAGGCCGATGCTAATTTAATTTGAACATGACCTGTTAGTATTTATGTTTTACTCTTGATTTGTTTATACTTTAAAATTTAATGCATAGCACCGAACGTCTTTTCCGCAAAGCGGGAATCTGCTATTGTATAAAATTTTTAATTTTGAACAACAGCAATTTTATTAAAATTTGCTTTACTTAATACGCAGCTAATACAAACTTCGCACCTGTATTTGCAGGCTTTACAACAAGCCTTCTCATCATGCTCATATCTTCATGTTCTGAAATATGACAATGATATACAAACTGTCCTTCCTGCGAAGCATCGTATAAAATATATTGAATGATAATGTACGTAATGTAACCAGGCTTTGCTCTTACCACATCTTTCCATCCCATTTCATTTGGTTCAGGTAAACTAAAATTTTCTTTGCCGGGTAATGGATTTCCTGCATCATCTGCTAATTGCCTTCCCAAAATGCGGAACCTGTTAAGATGTATATGAATTGGATGATTATCGTCTGTGCCGTTCCATATTGCCCAAATTTCAGTTGAATAATTGTTTACTACTTTTTCGTATTGTGCTGTTGTGTCTGCATCGTTGCCCGTATGCGCTTCTAAATTCCATTCTGTGTCATTTAAAAAAGCCATTGGAAACGATAATTCATCTTTCAACATAGGATTCTGCTGTAAATATTTTCGATATGATTCAGGCATCTCGGTATAGTTGGCCGCTTCGGTTAATTTAAGCTTGTATAAAGAAGCGCTATTAAACAAATCAGCTTCTTTTGGAAAAAGCGCTGCAAGTGCATTGTTGGTTGTATGTGTTATATTTTTAGGTTGATTGCTTTGGCTTTGCAACGCTTTTTGCAGGCTTGTTTTAAATGCAAGATTATTAAGATAATAACTATACAGGTATTGCGAAGCAGTTGTTTTTTTATAAATTGATGAAGCAGAAAAATTATGCAGTTCATCCGTTAACGTTGCTTCACTAACCATTGATGATGCATCATTATTTTGCCCGATATGAAACAACATTATATAATTTGTAAGATCACTAAATTTTCCGCTTGCATCTAATGGTGTTATGTAATCATCGCCATAAGTATCATCAGCCGCATAATTTAATAATACCAAAGAAGTACCTGCATCAAATGCAGAAAAATTTATCAGCAAGTCTGCACGTTCCGCAGGTGCAAGTGTTAATGCTGAACTGTCGTTGCCAATACGCGGAAAATTTCCATCAGGAAAAAAACCTCCTTCTGTACCTATTTGTATAAAACTGCTGCTGAGTTTTGCGTTGTCCGTTGTATCAATTTTTCCATTTTTCCATTTGGCCAATGCAATGCGGTAAAACCTGGAATTGGATGCATTTACAATTCTAATTCTGTACAAACTTTTATTCACGTTCATATACGGCCATATCTTTCCGTCAACAGTAATTGTATTTCCAAAAAACTCCGGCCTTCCTTCAGCTTCCGGGCTGTTAGAAAATTTTGATTCTGTAGTGTTGTAAAATAAATAGTTTGATTCAGTAAAAGATTTGTCTTCAAGAATTAGTGGCACATCATATTTATATTTTACGAGCGAAGAAAAAGTTTTTTCATCTTCACCATTTATAATGTAAATACCCGCTTGCCCGCTGTAAATATTAGGTGCAGTGCGCATCATGGCATGATCGTGATACCATAAAATTGCTCCGTGATGGCCTTCATATTTGTTAGCATCATTCAACACAAACGGAACATTTTGCATTTTACTTTTGATGGCGCTAAACTCACCTTCAGGAAAAGTGTTCGGATAAACATAATGCTGGCCAATTTTGTTTTGTTCAAATTTTCCAAACAAACCCCATGTAATATTTACTGGTGTTGAATCAGGCGTTGGATAATATTTTGAACTGGGGTACCCATCATTATGCCAGTCAACATTTGCGCCATGCAAATGAACGGTTGTACTATAATAAGTTGACTGCTCCATGAATTTATCATGCATCGGGTCAACACCGTTTGGAAACAGCCTGAAATCAGGATACAATGCATCGGCAACCATAGGCACATGCATCGGATCGCTTACATTATAAATGAGCGGAGAAAACGGATGATCTTTTTGTGTATCATACGTTGGATACAGCTTGTAATCCGGCTGGTTCTGTAAAGTTTCATACACATTATTTACCCAAAATATTTTAGTTGGATGCGCATATTCAGCTATAATAACCGGGCCTGGTAAAGCTGGCTGCTGGTTACTTTCATTTGATACATATCCCAACACCCAAACAGGTTTTAAAACGGATGAGTCATCATAAAACTTTTGCTGAAATGCTTTTATGGTTACGGTATGTTCCTGTTCACCTGTAAGGTAAACTAATGAGTTAGGATCTAATTCTGTTTTAAAAAGATTTGGTGCTCCCCAGCTTTTAATTACCGCATGTGTAATAATATTTGGCAGGTAACTTTCGTTGCTCATGTTCATGTTCATTTCATGCGAATGAGTATCATTCTGCGCAAAAGTTTGCAACGCAAAAAAGAAAGCAATAACAGAGAAAAAATATTTCATGTATATTATTTAAAATGGATAATTAGAAGTTTTATATAGCATATTAAAATTGTTGCACAAACAGCTTTGGTTTTAATTATTTCGGATTACTCTTCATTTTCATTGCAGTCTAATTTTTATGATGGCTTAAATATTAAGATTAGCTGTTTGGTTGCTTTTTAATTTTAAAGTTTCAACAACCAAATTTATAGCAATAGCAATAATGGCTTTATAATTTTTTTTAGCGAAAGATTTGTGTTTTGTTTTTGCATTGTTTTAATGCAACGTTCAATAAATGCTCTTGCACGGCTTTCGCGCGCAGGCGCAAATCTCGTTCTTTGAGTGTATTTTATAACAGATTATTCCATGCTTTTAGGGTTTGCATAATTCAAGCCATCTACTCTCAGAAAATCTTTATCGTTATCTGAAAGCAGTATTAAATTATATACAATTGCTGTAGCTGCTATTAAGGCATCAGCTAATTTTAATTTATGAGGTTTTCTTATCAAAATTGTTGAAGCAATTATTTCACGGCTTATGCCAAATTAGATGACTGTATAAACTCAAGATAAACGTGAATGTCTTTTGGATTAGATGGATTCCATACTTGTAATTCTATTTCGGTGATAAATGAAATATTACTCTCTGAGTGTATAATTTCACTAATAAAACTGATTGCTTTCGCAGGAAAAGTTTGGTTAAGGTATTTTATTATTGCACTTGTATCCCTTTGCCATTCAATACGCATTGATTGTAATTGATCATCTATTTCAGCTTCGCTCATTTTAGAAATAACAGCATCTTTTAATGTTGACAAGCCTTTGTTGTTTGCATGCTTATTATCTTTATCAGGCAACTCAATTAGATTAAGGTCTTCAAGGTCTTTCAGCAATTTCTTTGCTTTTAGTTATTAATTACGCTTTTGTAATAACGTATCATTTTTTGTTTTTCAATTATTCAAATTCCCTTAAAAGCATCTTACTCTTTAAGACTTTCTTTTTCAAATTTATGCAGTAAAAATGTTTAATCTTTTTTCAATCCAAGCTTTTCTAACAGTGCATCTTTTCTTGCTTTGGAAACAATTAATTTTTCGCCAGTATTCATTACTACATAACCGCCATCTGTTCTGCTGTAATGAGTAATAGCATTAAGGTTTACAATGGTTGAATGATGAATGCGTACAAAAATTTCTGCAGGCAACATCTCTTGTATGTCGCCCAGTGTTCTTGAAATTAATAAACTATGTTTATCTTTTAAAACAACCTTTGTATAAGCACCTTCTGCACTGCAATACAAAATAGTTTGTATAGGGATGAATTGATATCCGTCACGATTGGGTAATGCAATTTTTTGTTCCTGCGCGGGCTGGCGAATGTTGTGCAATAAATTTTCAATATTGGTTGTGCCTGCAGATAAAAGAATTTTTTCTTCGGCTTTGCGAATGGCAGATTTGAGGTCTGCAGCATCAATTGGTTTTAATAAATAATCTACTGCACTTATGCGAAATGCTTTTGCAGCAAACCTATCATACGCGGTAGTAAAGATGATGCAGAATTCAATGTGGTCAAGCATTTCCAGCATTTCAAAACCATTCATCCAGGGCATTTCAACATCAAGAAAAATAAGTTGTGGTTTTAATTTTTTTATAGCAAGAATTGCTTCTTTGGCTGAGTTGCATTTTGCCAGTACTTCTACATTGCTATGATATTTTTTAAGATCTACATACAAAGCTTCAACACAATGTTGTTCGTCATCTATAATTATTGCTGTGATCATTTTATTTATATTAAGATATAAAGCTTACTCAAAGTCCTTTGCGTTCACCTTCTAAATGTAGAAATTACTTCTGCCATTTCAACACGCTTTCTGGTAATTCGCCTGTTTAATTTAATAACTCATATTATTAACTGAATAACATCAATTACCAGATATGATGTTATAATTGCCAATTCATATTTTATTTATCCTGATTAAATTGTTAGCTTGAAGTTTATTGATTTTTAAATCATGAAAAAAAGATCATTCCTGATACTGCTGATAATAATTGCTGCAAAACAATTTTGTTTTTGCCAGGTAAACGAGGATTCTGCAATGCTGGCGAACAGTGAAAGATGGCAGGTAAAATTAAACAAGGGTTTATTCGGATTATCAAAACCGGATTTTGGTCCATACAAAACAATAGAAGTTATAAAACTTGATTCTGCTGTTATAAAAAAGAAAACAAAAGACAGCGCATCTTTTGATGCTGAATTTTTCGGTTCCGGTTCTTCTGATTTTGATCAAAGCAAATACATGACTATTGAAAAAAAGAAATTCTATCAATTGTCGCTTGGCGCTACTTCGGGTGCAACTAAAGCCACATTTGCTATTGCATCTGTTTCGCATGAAAAAAGGCAAACAGTTCTTGGAAAAATAATGAGTAAAGATGATGAAGGAAAGAATGAAGACCTAAGTTATAAAAGAGATATTTATGGTGTAATTATAAAGGAAAGCGATTCAATACAATGGAATTTTTTTATTAAAGATTTTGATGCAGGATCCGGGCAAAGCGGAACACCATTTTTTATTGCGCCTTCAATAACCGGAGCATGGCTTAAGCATGACGATGACTCTATTTATGTAAAAACATATTCATCCTTTGGTGCAGATATTTTATTGGTTAATCAAAAAGGAGCGCATGTTGCTGCGCTGGCATTTAAACAAAAACACTCTGGTGTATGGATTCGCAATGATATAGACGCTTCTTATCAAAAAATAATCGCTGCATTCTTTGCAGTATTTATTGCTATTAAAGATTATTAGCAGTACAAAAAATTCAAAAAATTTTCAATATTCTTTAAACGTAAGTATTACACTTGTGCCTGTTGCTTTTCCATGCTCATTCTGCTTATCAATAATTTCAACTGAACCATTTCGCTGGTTTAATATATTGTAAAGATCAATGCGGCTCTGGGTTAAATGAACACCTTTTGACTGATGCGTTGAATCACCTGTTTTAAATTTATTAAGGCTTGAAGTTTCTCTTCCTATTCCATCATCATCAATAATGCAAAACACATTTTCGTTTTCTCTTTTTACAATTATGTTTACACAACCGCATTCATCTTTTGGCATAATGCCATGCCATATTGCATTCTCAATAAAAGGTTGAATAATAAGCGCAGGAACCATCAGTAATTTTAAGTCTATCGTTTCATCAACTGAAAAAGTGTAAGTGAATTTGTTTTCAAAACGCAAACTTTCTAATTGCGTATATAAGCGGCATGTTTCAATTTCGTCATATAAAGTAATTTCTCTTTTGTCTGAATTTTGAAAGATTGTTCGTATAAGTTTGGAGAATGTTGTGAGATAATTTATTGCTTTTTCTTCGTTCTGTTGCTGTATTAATAATTTGATTGAGTTCATGCAGTTGAAAATAAAATGCGGGTTCATTTGTGCACGAAGTGCTTTTGCTTCTAGCTCGAGCATTTCTTTTTCATGTTTTGTTTTTAATTTTTCTACTTCTTTTTGCTCTAATATGGCTTTGTATTTAAGTCTTAATTGTCTTATGCGATTCCATGTAAGAAAAGTTATAAGTAAACAAAGTATTGATGCAATAATTATAATTAATCTTGTTCTTGCAGCGGTTTTAGCTTCAGCATCTGACTGTTCTTTTTCATGTACCTGTTCGTTAAAAGTTAGCAATTGAATCTGCTTTATTTTTTCAATGCTTGCCATGCTGTCTTTTGCAGCTTGTGCTATTTTAAAATATTTTAAAGCCTGCGATGCATTTTTTAAGCTGTCATTTAAAATGTATAGCAGGTTTGCGGCATCATATATATTTTGCTGGTCTTTGTATTTAGTTGCATTGCTTAAAGCTTCTTTTGCATAAAAACCAGCAGAATCATTTTGATTATTTTTTTGAAAAATTTTAGCCATATTATTAAGCACAAAACCTAAATCCCTGTTATTCTCTTTATACTTTTTAAAGCCTGAAATATATTGGCGGTAATAATGTAAAGCAGTTTTGTGATCTCCTTTTGCAGCATAAATATCACCATATACGCGCCATGAATAAAGTACATAGTTTGTTTCTATACTGGTATTTTTCCTGGCTTGATCAGCCCAGTCAGCTTTGGCTGATTGATAAGCCTGTTGTGCAAATATTAAAGCAGAATCAGGTTGATTTATTTTTAAATATACTTCGCTTATACACAAGTTTGTGTAAGTAATTACTTCGGGTTCTTTGACTGATAATTTATACGTTGCAAAGAAACCTTTTGCTTTAAAATAATGATCGAGCGACTTTCTGTATTCACCCAGTCCTTTATAATCATGCCCAAACACCAACTGCACATAACCCAAATGATAATTATCTTTTGTTTTTTTAGTTACTGCCATTTCCTGCAAAGCATATTGTAATGATTCTGCATAGTTGCCGGTTGTGTACAACATAAAATCTATACATGCCAGCTCCCAGCGCTGCTTCAATAAAGAATAATTATATTTTTCGTTTAATTGAAGTGCCTGCTTATATGAAAAGATACCTGAATCAATTTTTTGTTCGTCACGATATGCCTGCCCTAAATTTTCGTACAAGTTTATTTTCGCAGTATCTGTTTTTGTGTTTTCTATTAAGAATTTTAAACTATCAATTTTTGTTTGCTGGGCATTTAGAGAAACGAAGCTGCTTATAAATATTACCATCAATATCGTTTTAAAAAAACAAATGCCGGAATACTTAACTATGCAGCGTTTCATCTTCTAAATATAAATTTTTTTCTGCCCTTGTAAAACTGCTTTTGGTAAATTTTTAGTTTGATTTTATACTTAGCGAAATAAGTTTGGTAATTAATAATTATGCAGAAGGTTATTAACTCAACCCCGCTAACTGCTCGCCGAAAATTAATATGCACCAAGCCATTGTTTATTTATAATGATGCCTGTTGTAATTTAACTTTATAAACTTTTTAAAACTGCTGCTGTGAAAAGATCTTATATAACCTGCCTTTATTTTTTAATATGCTTTGTAACATCAGCACAAAGCAATACAGGTATATCATCTTCGTTAAACTTCACACCACAATCACAACTAAAAGCAACCATACGTTTAAATAACAATACAGTAACCAAAGGAGTATTAACACAGATCACAGACAGTACAATAGTTTTATCAATATCATCTCAAAATGAAAATAGTATAATTTATACGGGCAGCACTATTTCTATAAAGGAGATAAAATTTATTAAAATTAAAAGACATGCTTTTTTTCTTGGGATGGCTTGCGGTGCAGTTGTTACAGGTTTTGTCGGTTATGCAATTGGGCGCGGTTCATATACTGATGACCCATTAGTATCCGGTGATGAAAATGAAAATAATGCAAATTTAAAAGGGTATAAAGGCGCGCTGATTGGTGTGGTGCCAGGCGCTGTAATCGGAAGCATAATAGGAAGTATTGCGGTTAAAAGAAAATTTATAATAAACGGTAATATGAAAAATATAAGATCAATGATGAAAACTTTATGGCAGTTTAGTGAACATACATGACTAACAATTTAAAAATAACTTATGAAAAAGATAATTGCTTTTTGTTTATTGCTTTCAGTAACTGGCGCAACTTTTTGCCAGGCTGATACAACAACTTTTTCTACAATAAAAACAGAGTACTTAAAAAAGAGTAAAAATCAAAAAACAGTTGCCTGGGTAATGGTCGGAGGAGGCGCAGGGCTTTTTGTTGCAGGCAGTATAGTGGGTGTTCATGGTTGGTTTGATTTTTTTTCGGGCAATTTAAATAAGGCTAGTAACAACATTGGAGTAGCGGGCCCCCTCGCTATAGCAGGTGCAGTATCAATGTTAGGAAGTATCCCTTTGTTCATCAGCTCCTCGCATAATAAACATAAAGCCATGTCAATCACTTTTAAAAATGATTTTGTACCCGGGTTACAGAATAACATTGTTGTAAAAAAACCTGTACAAGAAGTGAGCTTTGTATTCAAATTTTGATATCATTTATTCAATGAAATATTTTTTATTAATACTGTTTATAAGCTTTGCATTTACTGCTTCAGCGCAATTTATTTTTATTCCGAAGAAGCCTGTAAAAACATTAAAGGAAACCATTGAAAAATATGAAGGTATTGAGCTGAAAGACTCCATTCCGTTTTCTTTCATTCGCGTTATTGATTCACGCTACGATACAACGATAATAGGATTTCACTGGGATAGCTATCTTACTTTGCAGGATTCATCAAGCCAGCCGGTTGCATTGCAACATGTAATTGATAAATACTATCATTCTTTATACACACCCGGCAAAGACACACTAATTATTCAACTTGAAAGATTAAGTATACAGGAAGCGGTTATAAGAGACACGAATTTTATTTTAACCGAAGGTAATGTTTCATGCAAAGAATATTTTGGCAACAATAACAAGTATACATATTACAGAGCAGTTGATACAGTGATGAAAGAAGGATTTAGTTATAAAACAACTTACAGTGCACACAAAAATGGCAAGCACATGAACTTTGAATTCTGGGATTATTATTTATTGCGTTTGTGTGAGGCAATGATTAAAGATGATGATGAAAAAAAGCGTTTGGTAAATGATAGCGCAGAATATTTTACTGTTGAACAAATAACACAAACAGGCTTGGAAAAAAGAAACAAACCTGTACTTACATCTGCCAAATTAAATTCCGGGTTCTATAATAATTTTTCAGAGTTTGTAAACAACAGCCCTGGCTTTACTTACGATAGTGCAAATGCCTTGCCTAAACTGCTTGATGTAATGCATTACCGCACCGGCAAACATATAAGCAACGAAATGCCCGATACATCTTATTGGGGTTATTGCGATGGAAAAAATTTATACGTTCGTTATGGTTATAATTTTTATCAGCTTGAAAGAAAAGATGCAAATTTTTATATAGCATCAACATTGGATGGAAGAAGAAAAGATTTAAACAGCGCAGGCTGGAATATGCTTATCGGGCTTGCTGCTTTATCTGCCGGCATTGCCGGTAAAGATGACGTAAATTTCAAAGGTTTTGCTGTAATACCAGAACCAATTATTCCAATGATTGTATTGCCTTTAAATAACGTTTATATACTGGGCTTACAACTTGACTGGGATACCGGAAGCATAACATTTTAACTCCTGGAAAAAAATCAAATACTGCTGCAATGAAACAATTTCCTTATGCTTTAATCCTGTTCAGATTTTTATTAGCGCCCGTAATGTTGTTGCTTGGATATTTGTATCAAACAACATATACAAAGCTTATTGTTGTGCTGTTGTTTCTTGGTTTATTGTCAGATATACTTGATGGAATTATTGCGCGAAAACAAAATAGCTCATCTGCAAAAATGCGGCGCATGGATAGCCAGACAGATATGATATTCTGGCTCGCTGCAGGTTTTACCGCGTGGTTTATCTGGCCGCAAACAATAAAAGACAATTCCTTTGTTATATGGATTTTATTAGGCATGGAAGCAAGCTGCTATTTTGTAAGCATTATTAAGTTTGGAAGAGAAACATGTACGCATGCTTACCTTTCAAAATTTTGGGGCATTACATTGCTTGCTGCGTTCACAGATCTCATACTCAATGGCAACGCGGGTTTCCTGTTTTATTTCTGTTTGTGCGCAGGTATTATTTCACATCTCGACAGAATTCTTATCACGCTAATTTTACCTGCATGGCAACACGATGTACCCAGCGCTTATCATGCTTATTTAATAAGAAAACGAAAGCCTTTAAAAAAATTTATACTGTTCAATAGTTAGCATGTCGTTGCTTTCATTCATACAATATCAATATTTAAAAAGATATACAAGCCTTATAAACACAAACAGGTTTCATGCAATAGAATGCCAGCAACAAACTTTTGCATCATTAATTAATGCTGCAAAAAATACTGCATTTGGAAAAGAACATTCATTCAATTCAATAAAAACTTACGATGATTTTAAAAGAAATGTGCCGTTAAGAATTTACGAAGATTTCAATTTATATATTGAAAGAATTTTAAACCGTGAACCATCAGTTTTATATCCTGGCTTGCCTGCATTTTTTGGTAAGAGCAGCGGCACAACAGATAAACCAAAATTAATACCTGTAACAAATGAATCATTACAATGCACGCAATATGCTGCGCTGTATATGTTATCTAATTTATCAGCAAAATTAAACAGTGCAAAATTCATGGGCAGCAAAGTGCTTGCACTTACAGATCAACAGAATTTTGAAAATGTGAATGGATTTTTATGCGGCGCTATTTCATCTATAAAATCTTCTTCAATACCAAAATGGGCAAAGCGGTTTTCATTTCCGCCAACAGAAATTAATAATATAGAAGATCCTTCAAAAAAAATTAGTGCAACTATAAAAAATATTCAGAACAATAATATAAGAATGGCAACTGCATTACCGGTTTATCTATCTTATTTTTTACAACAATTTGAATTAATAACGCTACAAAAATTTAAAGATATTTTTCCTGCATTCAGCGTTGTTTTTTTAAGCGGCATGAACTATGAACCTTATGAAAATTTATTGCGAAAAAATTTGGGTGATGATGTATTGATGATGGAAAATTATTCTGCTACAGAAGGCAACTTTGCATATCAAACTGAACCGCATGTAAAAGGCATGGAAATAATTTGCAACCAGGGAATATTTTATGAATTTGTCGAACTTAAAAATGTAAATAATAAAGATACTGAAAGATTATGCCTGAATGATGTGCAAACCGGTAAACCATACAGCATCATCATTTCAACCAATAATGGTTTATGGGCTTATGTAATGAATGATATTGTTGAATTCATTTCAATACAACCTTACAGGTTAATTGTAAGCGGAAGATTGAAAGATATTTTTTCGCCTTTTGGCGAACAGATGTTGCCTATTCAGGCGGAACAAGCAATAGCTGAAACCTGTAATCAAACCAATAAAACATTAATAGATTTTATTGTCGTGCCCGATTTTAATCATTCATCTTTTCGTTATAAATGTTATGCCGCATTTGAACAGGCAAATGTTGATACTTTTCAATTTGCAACAATACTTCATCAGCAATTATCAAAACACAATAGCTATTATAATGACCTTGTAAAAACAGGTGTACTTACACATCCTGAAATTATTGTTGTGAATAGGAATTTTTTTAGCGAAGCAAACAATAGCAAAGGCTTTAATATTTCAGCCCAACAAAAAATCACACATCTTATAAATAATAAAGAAACAATTTCAAAGCTTGAAAATATAGTTACTGATTAACAGATCAATCCGGAAAAATTGTTGCAACAAAAACAATTGATAGCGACGAAAAAATTGATGTATCTGGTTTTACTTCAGGATTATATTTTATAAGTAATAAAACAACAGGCGCAATGCAAAAAGTTATTGTATCAAAATAATGTTAGTTGATATTTTTTTGAATTCAATGTTTTACAGCATCGTTCTTTTTGAGCGATGCTTTTTTGTGCGTTATGTGTTTTGCAAATGAGCCTCACTTGATGCGTTGGTTTAGTTCTATTTACGAATTTTGATTATTCTTCAACCATCTTCTTCTGCCTCAATTTTCCAAGTTTACTATCTAAAATCATATTTAAAAAAGAAGTTGGTTGAAGAAAATAATTTGGATTCTCTTCAATTTTTCCTTTGATAAGAATTAACCCTCCGTTGGTATAAGATTCCATTGTTTGAATTAATGCTTGCACATAAAACAATATTCTTTAAGTTAATCTTAATACGCAAATAATTATAATTCTTCGATTTCTGAAATCTTATCTTTAATATAATTAGATGGCACTAAATCTAAAATCATTTCTAAGAAGCCTGTGTTTTTATAAAAATAATTAGGAGTGTCGTTTAATTTTTCCTTTATCTTATGAAAGCCATAATTTGAATACTGCTCCATCGTATTTATTAGATAATCAACAGCTTTTCGATCCGTCATTTCCCCTTTTTCAAGAGTAAATAAATCCAAATCATTAGTTTTTGCGACTAAAGCTGTAAAAATATATTCTCTCAACTTTGGATATGCTTTTCTGAATTTCTTAGAATCTAAATTTCCCCAAAACTGAATAGGCTGTCCAAGACTTTTTGTATCGCCAGTTAATTCTTTTCTTTTGTTAGCATACAGCCCAACAAAGAAAGCATAAAGATAGAGTTCATACCCTGCTCCAAATATTTTTCCCTTGCTTGACATTGATTCAACAGAACCTCCACCATATTCCGTGAATTGCCTTAAAAGTAGTTCTTCGAAATGGGTTTCAAATTGCGGATTTCTTTTTGCCCACACATCGTATAAATTATCTTTTGCCATAACTACTCTTTAATTAATGTTATTTTAGTTTGAATTGTTGACAAATCTTTTTCGTTAAATGGACGTTGCTTTTCCATTCGATAAATTGTACAATCCAAAGCTTCAATTTTATTATTATCTAATAACCCGTTTTCGGTTAAAAAGCTTTTTGTGAATATTATACATTGCTTATTTATGTTTGAAATAATCTTGAAAAAATCACTTTCTTTTTGTGGAGAAAAGGAACTTGTTGGAGCATCAAAAATCAGAGGATAATCGTTCTCCCGCTTTAATGCTGTTAGATCTGATACAGCAAACAAAACAGACATATACATTGTGGTTTTAAGAGCTTGGTTTGGGCTAGATATTAATGTGTCATTCTTATCTTGCAAAGCTATTCTTGCTGTACCGTCTGGCGTTTTTATTATCCGAATTATTCCATAAAAACCATCAACATTAAGTCTTTCAAGATATTGATTAGCCTTCCCCTCTAATAAGGTTAGAAAATCTTGTGTATTTTTTTCTTTTGCGTTTTTGAAAGCATTCTTGATTTTGTTTAATGCACTATGAATTTTACTATAAGTGGCAGCTACGGAAGTTTTTGCTAAATTGTCATAATCTTCTTGATATTTATCTACCTGTTTTTCAATTTCAATTTCTTCTTTTTCAAGAATAACGATTTGTGTGTCTGCCTGATTTTTATAATCCCACCAATTTTTAATGTTTTCGTATGCGTTCTGTAATTGCTCTTCAGTTAATCCATCAGCTTGTGCCAATAATTTCTTTTTATTTTCTTCCTCTATGTCAATACTTTCCTGAACCTTATTTGCATCGATTTTTCTGGCTTCATTTAATTCAATAGTCTCCCTGATTGTATTAACTAAGCCATTTATATCAGTTTGATTATATTCTAAATTGTTACTTTTTTGTTCTAATTCCTTTAAAAAATTATTAGGGAAAAGCAGCTTTTTCTCTTCTTTTTCTTGAGGTTGTTGACTCTTGATTAAATCATTAAGTTTATTGACCATAAAATTGTAAGCATCACTTCCTTCCTTCGCTTCACGACCACAGACTTTACAAAATTCATCTTTTATCATCTCTTTCATTGATACCTTGTCAGGAATATTCGGCGATAAAGGAATAATTCCTTCAGCAATTTCTTTAGCTAATTCTTGTTTGCCGCTTAATTTATCTTCCTCACGTTCACGCTTTCTCTTTGCTTTACTGAAGTCAGAAACTTTTTGTTGGAACTCTTCAAAAATTGAGGAAAAGCCACAAAGAATCCACATATCATCAAGAAGTTTTATTGAGTAATCTTCGCTGATGGGTCTTTCTATCCTCTGCTTATTCTCTCTTAAAGATTTTAATCGGTCATTTATATTTCTTAATAATTCGCTGGCTTCTTTACTATTTTCAATATCATTTAACTTCTTTGAATAGTTCGATGCA
>JBDUEO010000013.1:0-18526 GCA_040002335.1 Parafilimonas sp.
ATGGAGAGAAGCGGCCACGTGTTGCAATATCAGGAACACTTGTGTAATATGGATTATTTACAAGTGTGCCATCAATAAACTGTTTTGTTTCTTCGCCGGTGCCACCGCGCACAAACAAACCATCCTGGTTGCCGATTAGCTGAGCGCCAGGCAGTGTTTTTAAAGCTGCAGTTATATCTGCATTACTGCCTGCAGTTGTTGCCACATCAATAGAACTTAAAACGGTTGCAGCGCGTTTATTATCTCCGGCTTCAAAAGAACCCGCTGTAACGATTACTGCTTTAAGTTGATTAAACTTTTCTTTAAGGCTTGCATTTACAGTTACCGGTGTATTGTTTAATTCAATGGTTGTTTGATAATCGTCATAATTAACGTTTGTTATTTCAATTACATGGCTACCTGTATCTTTTGTAATAAAATTAAAGTCGCCTGCGGAATCAGATAGAGCACCATCATACGTACCTTTTAAAGTAACGCTAACACCCGAAACAGGTTTTCCTCTATTGTCTTTTATGTGCCCGGATACATTAGTTTGAGAAAAGCCACGCAGGCTTAAAAATAAAAATGCAGCTATAAACAAATTTTTCATGACTATGTTTTTCGATTGCTTCACAAACGTAGATTAGTTTATAATATAAACCAAATTATTTTTCAAATTAAATTTAAGTTTTAGGTGAACAGAAGTTTTTACAAGGTAAATGCGCGCCGGTAAAACAAAAAAAGCGATTCTTAAAAGAAACGCTTTTAATATAAAATAGGTTTATTCTTATTTATTTGGCTGCGGCGTATAACGTAAATATGGTTTTACAATTCTTACCCCTTTAGGAAATTTATCTTTGGCATCTTCTGGAGAAACTGCTGCTGTAATAATTACATCTTCACCTTCTTTCCAGTCTGCAGGAGTGGCAACACTGTAATTTGCGGTAAGTTGCAAACTGTCTAATACACGTAGAACTTCAACAAAATTTCTGCCTGTGCTTGCAGGATAGGTTATCATTAGCTTTACTTTTTTATCAGGTCCAATAATAAACAAAGAACGGACTGTAGCTGTTGCAGATGCATTTGGATGAATCATATCATACATCTCTGCAATTTTTTTATCTTCATCAGCAATTAAAGGAAAGCCCACGGTAACATTTTGTGTTTCATTAATATCTTTAATCCAGCCGTTATGTTTATCAACCCCATCCACACTTAATGCTAACACTTTTGTATTACGTTTTGCAAATTCTTCCTGTAAAGAAGCTGTTTTACCAAGCTCGGTGGTACAAACCGGAGTATAGTCTGCAGGATGAGAAAATAAAATTCCCCAGCCATTACCGAGGTAATCATAAAAATCAATTTCACCGGCTGTTGTGGTTGCCTTAAAATTTGGAGCATCGTCTCCTAATCGTAAACTCATATTAAAACATTTTGAATGCACAAAGGTATTCGAAAATAATATTTAGTTTTTGTCTTTGTGTTTGTTATCCTTTCTTCGAACAATTAGAAACCATTGATTTTCAAGTGGCAAATACCCGTAATCATAACAGAAAAAATAAGTACCTTTTTCAGTTTTAAGAATATGCGTAAAATATTTAAAAGAAAAGCCGCTGTTTATTAATTTATCTTTTAAAATATTTATAGTTTCTTTCTGCGCAGGTATCATTTCTTCTAATATATGGCGATTTTTTCCGAGTATATTATTAACGTTCCGCACATAATTATTTGCAGGCGATTTTAAATTGTTGTTGTAGTTATTACGGCAGTAATCATCGCAGAATTTTTTGTCAGATCTTCCACGTAAAATTTTACCGCATTGCATACAGGTTTTTGCTTCTTCTTGCATAAGGGTAGTTTGTTATTTAAAGATAAATTTTTTTAATTATAATCGTTTACAAACGTTTTTATCTGTGTATATACGGAAGTAAACGAATAAATACCGGCTACACCTTTGCGGCAACTTCATCTTTGTGTCGTTATTGGCAAGGCGCCGCCAATGATTGAAATAACAAATTTAAAAACTACAAAAATCTATTTTATGTACGCACTTAAAAACAAGGTTCAGTTAATCGGAAATCTTGGTAATAATCCCGAAATACGCACCACAGAAGGCGGAAAAAAAATGGCACGATTCAGCGTGGCCACAAATGAAGTTTATCGTAACGCAAAAGGCGAAAAAATAACCGAAACACAATGGCATAATTTAATTGCCTGGGGTAAGGTTGCAGACATTGCCGAACAATTTTTATGTAAAGGAAGTGAAGTTGCCATTGAAGGCAAACTTATTAACCGAAATTATACGGATAAAGACGGCAACAAAAAGTATGTAACTGAAGTGCAGGTTAATGAAGTGCTGATTCTTGGTGATAAAAAATCTAAAAGCTGATAGTTTTAAAATGCCGCATTTTTATAAATATATAAAGTGCGGCATTTTATTTTATATTAAAAAAATATTTTAAACAAGCTAAACTAATTAGTAAATTGCGTGCTAAATGTATTAGTTATGAGTTATGCCGGTAAAAATTTTAAACATTTACGAAAATTGCGCAACTGGACGCAGGAAGAATTTGCGCATAAATTAAAGATTAAACGTTCGCTTGTTGGTGCTTACGAAGAAGAACGCGCTGAACCACGATTGGAGGTGCTTGAAAATTTATGCAATATTTTTAAATTAAGCCTTGATGAATTGTTGCTGAAAGATTTATCAGCAGCAAAAAAAGGCGGTACATATATGGATAAGCGCCGCCAGCTAAAGCTACAGGGCGATATCAACGAAATTCAATTTGTGCCTGTAAAAGCCATTGCCGGTTACCTTGCTGGTTATGCTGATCCTGAATTTATTGATGAATTAAACACATTTACATTGCCTATGCTGGCACCCGGAGAATATCGCGCATTTGAAATTATAGGAGATAGTATGTTGCCTACACCAAGTGGCAGTGTAATAGTTGGAGAAAGAGTAGCCGCAATGGATGATATAAGGGCAAACAATACATACATTGTTGTATCAAAAAATGAAGGCATTGTTTACAAACGCATCATGAAGAATAACCGTTATAAAAATAAGCTAACGCTTATAAGCGATAATCCTCAATATGAACCTTACCATGTAAACCCCGATGATATTCTTGAAGTTTGGAAAGCGCAAATGGTTATTACAAAAGCAAATACACAACAGCGCTGGAATGTAAACCAGCTTGCGGGCCTTGTGAATAATTTACAGGAACAGGTAAGCAGCCTTAAAAAGAAAATGAATTAAAATGTGGTAATGTTCTGATATTTTTTATTGGAAAAACTTTAGTGTGAATGAAATCGCTGTTCACTCACATCAACAACATTAAAATATTGGCAAATCAAAACAGTTTTCTTAATTGTTGTAATAACGCTTTCAAATCTTTTGGCAGCGGCGCTTCAAAAAAATATGCTTCATCGTTTAGTATAAATTTTAAAGACGCGCTATGTAAAGCAAGCCTTGCTAAAATGGGTTGTTCTTCAAACTCGCTTTTGCTTAAATTATATTTCTTTTTTAAAGAAGAAAGCAAAACCGGTTTGCCATCGCCATACAGTTCATCACACACAATACTGTTTCCCATGAATTGTGCATGAATGCGGATCTGGTGTGTTCTGCCCGTAAGAATTTTAAATTTTACCCAACTAAAACGTTTAAAATCTTCTATAACCTCATATTCAGTAAAGGATAATTTTCCTTTTACATGCAATACCATTTTGCTATTGCCGGATGGATGTTGCATAATTGGTTCTTCAATTTTTCCTGTTGCTGGCGAAACGCTTCCATGTACTAATCCATAATAAATTTTTTCGGTGTTCCTGGTTTCAAAAAGCTGTGAAAGTGTTTTGTGTGTAGCTTCATTTTTTGCAAAAACAATTACTCCACTTGTTGCCTTGTCTAAACGATGTACGGTAAATATTTCGCCATATTTTTCCTGTAGCATTTGCTTCAGCGAAACTTCTTTGCCTTCACGGCCAGGAATACTTAACAAACCTGGAGGTTTATTAACAGCAACTAAATTTTCGTTTTCAAAAATTATATCAAACTTCATTATTAAAAGTGCTTAATCATTTAATCTTCTCCTAATGCCGGTTCTGCTTTTTTCTTTATAAAACTTTGATTCATGTATTTGAGCAAACGAATTTCTTTTTCATTCAGAAAACGCCACTTGCCGCGATCTACATTTTTCTTGGTTAGATTAGCAAATAGTACGCGGTCAAGATTTTTTACATCGTAACCAAGCTTCTCAAATATGCGGCGCACAATTCTGTTTTTGCCACTGTGAATTTCAATGCCAACAACAGACGGATCTTTTTTATCTGAATAACCAACGCTATCTGCAGCTATAAATCCATCTTCAAGTTCAATGCCGTTAAGAATGCTTTCCATATCTTTCTTCTGCACCGGCTTATCAAGTTTTACCTCATAAATTTTTTTTATTTCAAAAGAAGGATGTGTTAGTTTTTGTGTTAGTTCGCCATCATTTGTTAATAATAAAACACCCGTTGTATTTCTGTCTAATCTTCCCACAGAAAAAACCCTTTCAGTTGTTGCGGTTGCTATTATATCAAAAACAGTTTTACGCCCCTGCGTATCTTTTGCAGTCGTTATATAATCTTTTGGCTTGTTCAATAAAATATAAACAAGGTTTTTTTGTACATGCAGTTGCTTATTATTAAAAATAATTTTATCGTTTGCACCTACTTTAAATCCGGGTTCATACACCACGTCATTATTCACTTTTACTTTTCCTTGTTTTACTAAATCAGCAGCTTCGCGTCTTCCACAAATACCTGCATAAGCAATAAATTTATTCAAAGGCATGGCTGATGTTGATTGCTTATCGCTGGTTGCCGCTTTAAAAGATTCAGTTTTATTAGTATGAGTGTTTTTTGACCTTGCATTTTTAAGGTATTCAGATTTTTCAAACTTCGGGTTTCGGGTTTCAGATGTTGAATGTTGCGATTTGGATCTTGATACTATTGTTTCCTGCTTTTTCTCCTTTTCATCTTTCCACTTTCTTTTTTCCTGCCTTATTGCTTCTTTCTTTTTAGAATTTTTTTCTGTATTAATAAATTTATCAAAAGAATATTGCTTCATGTAAATACTTTATTAAGGCAAATTTCATGTTTTAATAAAGAACTAACGCAGATTATATTTAGAGAATTTGCTGATGTTAATTTTAAGCTGCCCTTTTGTCTTAGATTTTCTTTTGCACAGAATTTGGTTAAATATCGTTTCTGATTATCTTCAAGCTTAAATAAATTAATTATGGATTTTGGAAAAGAATTTGAAAAATATGCAGTCAAACACAGAGGAATAAGTTCGAATACAATTCATGGGTATAAACAACACAGTATAACAAACTTAACACCTTATATAATTGAAGAAAGGCCATTAAACGTAGCCAGTATGGATGTATTCAGCCGGCTAATGATGGACCGCATTATTTTTTTAGGTGAACCAATTGATGACTATGTTGCAAATATTGTAACTGCCCAACTCTTATTTCTTGATAGTACTGACAGAACACGTGACATTCAAATGTATATCAACAGCCCTGGCGGTAGTGTATATGCCGGTTTGGGAATTTATGACACTATGCAGTTTGTAAGCCCCGATATATCTACAATATGTACAGGTATGGCTGCAAGTATGGGTGCTATTTTAATGTGTGCAGGTGTAAAAGGAAAACGCAGTGCATTAAAACACAGCCGTATTATGTTGCATCAGCCTTTTGGTTCAATTGGTGGCCAGGCAACAGATATTGAAATTACTGCAAAGGAAATACGTAAAATAAAACACGAGCTGTATGCAATTATTGCCCATCATACAGAAAAAGAGTTAGAAAGAGTAGAAGCTGATTGTGACCGTGATTTCTGGATGACTGCTGATGAAAGCAAAGCTTACGGCGTGGTGGATGAAGTGTTAGTTACAAATCCGAGAAAAGAAACAAAGTCTTAAATTACAAACTAATAAACTTATAATATGATTGATGCTAAATATTTAGTTGAACCACTTATTTTAAACGAGGAGGAAGAAGATTCGCAAAAAGAAGAAAAGCCTGATCAGTCTCCATATCTGATGAAAAAGATGGAACAGCTTTTTTTAAAAAACAGGGCTGTTTATTTGTGGGGACCTGTAGAAGATAAATCTGCACGCGATGTGGTAAGTAAATTATTATTGCTTGATGCAGATAAGCCTGGTAAAGAAATTAAATTTTATATCAACAGTCCCGGCGGAGTTGTTACCAGCGGCATGGTTATTTACGATACTATGCGCATGATACAATCGCCGGTAACAACAATTTGTATGGGTCTTGCCGCCAGCATGGGTTCTATTTTATTAAGCGGCGGGGTAAAAAGTAAACGGCTGATTTATCCACATGGTGAAGTAATGATCCATCAGCCAAGCATTGGCGGGTATTTTCAGGCAACCAGTGCTGATATTGAAATTCATGCCAAGCAAATGCAACGCACAAAAGAGATTAGTGCGCAAATTCTTGCAGACAATACCGGAAAATCAGTAGAAAGAATATTAAAAGATTTTGACCGCGATTATTGGATGGATGCCAAAGAGGCAGTAGATTATGGAATTGTAGATGGAATTGTAGATAAACTTTAAGGGATACTTATTTATTAATATATTAAAAAGCAAAGGTTGTACCTTTGCTTTTGTTTTAAATTAATTTTTTAGATGGCAAAACAATCAAATTTGCATTGTTCTTTTTGTGGCCGCAGCCGGGATGAAGTCAAAATCCTTATTGCTGGCCAGGAAGGACATATTTGTGAGAACTGTGTAGAACATGCACAGGAAATTATTATGCAGGAACTGCAGGTAAGAGATGAAACCCGAACCACGCAATATAAATTCAATATTCGCAAACCGGTTGAAATAAAAAACTATATAGATCAGTATGTAATTGGGCAGGAAGATGCCAAGAAAATTTTATCTGTTGCAGTGTATAATCACTACAAAAGAATTACGCGTAAAATACAGGCCGATGATGTGGAAATAGACAAAAGTAACATCATCATGGTTGGCGAAACGGGCACGGGAAAAACGCTTCTTGCAAAAACGATAGCCAAACTATTAAATGTTCCTTTTGCTATTGTTGATGCAACGGTTTTTACAGAAGCAGGTTATGTGGGTGAAGATGTAGAAAGTATGCTCACACGTTTATTGCAGGCATGTAATTACGATGTGCAGGCTGCTGAAAAAGGAATTGTTTTTATAGATGAGATAGATAAAATTGCCCGTAAAGGTGATAATCCTTCCATCACCCGCGATGTAAGCGGCGAAGGCGTGCAACAGGGATTGCTGAAAATGCTTGAAGGAACCGAAGTGTTAGTTCCGCCGCAAGGAGGAAGAAAACATCCTGAGCAAAAAATGATAAAGATCAACACCACAAATATTCTTTTCATTTGTGGCGGTGCGTTTGATGGCGTTGATAAAATAATTGCACGCCGTATTAATACCAACGCAATTGGCTTTAATGTAAATAAAGAAGATCAGGAGCATCAGAAAAAAAATTTATTACAATTTGTAAATGCGCAAGATATACGTGCGTTTGGGCTGATTCCTGAATTAATTGGCCGGTTACCTGTTATTACTTACTTAAATCCTTTGGATGCTCCAACTTTACGGGCTATTTTAACTGAGCCTAAAAATAGCCTGGTAAAACAATATACCAGGTTGTTTGAAATGGAAAACATAAAATTAATGCTTGATGAAGGCGTGTTGAATTTTATGGTTGAAAAAGCTTTGGAATTTAAATTGGGTGCAAGAGGTTTAAGAAGTATTTGCGAGCATATTCTTACTGATGCAATGTTTGAATTACCCGGAAGCAATAAAAAGGAATTACACGTTACGCTTGAATATGCAATCAACAAATTTGATAAAAGCAAACTGAATAAATTAAAAGTTGCCTAAGCATATAATCCCAAACACCTGATTATTAATTGTTTTCACTGGCTTTCATCTTCGCGCTCAGGCTTTAATATCTTACTTTTTTTGTTTCCTCATTATTGTTGAGATTATATCACTCATCTTTATTATTTAGAAAAGTAATTACACAGCAAAAGATTTTCTGTTTATTACAACGGTATACGTTGTTTTAATGTCAACATATACATCCGGATGGATTATAAAGCACTTGTTAAAAATTGTTTGAAAGGAAACGCTGAAGCGCAAAAGAATTTATACAACCATTTTGCGTCTTCTATGTTTGGCATTTGTTACCGTTATACAAAGTCGGTAGCAGATGCAGAAGATGTTTTGCAGGAAGGGTTTATAAAAGTGTTTCATAGCCTTAACCTCTTTAGGTTTGAAGGCGAGTTTAGTGCATGGGTAAGGCGCATCATGGTTAATACTGCTTTAAATTATCTTAAGCAAAATAAGCGATACAACTCAGATCTTTCTTACGAAGAAATAAGTTTACACCCGGTGTCTTCAGAAAATCCAGATATAAATATTGAAGCCAAAGAGCTTGCTGATCTTATACGCCAATTGCCAACCGGTTGCCAAACCATTTTTAATTTACATGCAGTAGAAGGATATACGCACGTGGAAATTGGCCAGATGTTAGGCATACACGAAGGCACATCGAGATCGCAATATGCAAGAGCAAGATCAATTATGATAACCTGGATAGAAAAAAGAAATGAGAATTTAAAACAACAGCGTTATGCAGGAAAATGAATTTGAAAAACAGGTAAAAAATGCGATGGAAGATTTTCGTCTTTCTCCATCAGCGTCTGTTTGGGAAAAGGTGAAAAAAAATCTGGATGAAAAAAAACGCCGGATAATTCCGTTTATTTTTTTATTGATTGCTGGTTTAATTGCTATAAGTTATTTTACATATAACGTTTCTCAAAAACAGCAAACAAAATCAATACAAACTATTGTTGAAAAAAATATAAATAATAAAATAATTAAAAATAATGAAGCATCAAACAAAAGCAAATTGAACGCAGATAATAATAATATTGTTATACCTGAAAAGCACGACTCATCATTAAGTAATAAAACAAAACATTTACAATATTCTGTAAGCTTATACAATAAAGAAAAAGTTATAAAACATGCAGACAATGATTTTGTAATTAATGATAGTATAAAACCGTTTAATAAAAAAGCTTCAAAACTTTCATCAAAAAATCATTTAAAAAGAGAAATAAAAAATCAGAATTTACAAGCGAATGATCAATTGAAGGTGAGTCATAAAAAAAGTGCTGATCAATCTTTAACGCTGCATCAACATACAAAAACAACAGTTGATTCTTCAACAACTTTAATTCAAAAAGATATAATTAATGATACCGGCAAAATTATAAATTTAGTAAAAACTGATGCTTATGTTGCAACGCAAAATAACAAAGACAACAGCAAAACATTCATAAAGAAACTTACGATTAAATATAAAATCCCAAACTGGAAATTTGGCGTTACTGCGTCTTATGGAAGAAGTAGCTTAACTGAAAAAGTAAAAGAATCCAATGTATCAGCACCGCAATATTTCACCAGCGGCAATAATCCAAATGTTAGTACCACAACGCCTAATGCTCATCCTTTTTCTTCGTCTAATGCATATTCATTTGGTGTTGTTGTTCAAAAGAAAATTTTAAAGAATGCATATATTTCTTCGGGTTTAAATATTATACATCTTTCTGCTAAAGCAAATGTGAATAATAAAATAGATTCTTCTCTTATTGTTCAAACTTCAAATAACATAAGCAGTTTTTATGCGGTGAACGGATATTATCAACGAGGTTCAACAAAAACAGTTGTAAGTAATTATAATTTTATTGAGGTTCCTGTAAATTTTCAACAATATATATTTCACTCAAAGCAAACTTCTCTTTCTTACAATGCCGGTTTTTCGTTGCGGCAATTGTTATCGTCCAATGCGCTTATTTATAATTCTGATAATGATGTATATTTTTCAAAAAGCAACTTTTTTCGTAAAACGCAGTTTCAACTTTCAGCCGGTTTAAATATTGAGATAAATACAGGTAAATACAATTCATTTTTTGTCGGTCCGCAATTTTCATACAGTCTTTCCAACCTTGCAAAAAATGCAAATAATGGCAGCCTGCATTTTATTAATTACGGATTGCAGGCTGGATTTTTATTGCATAAAAAATAATGTTTTAATCGTGATTATTCGCTGCAATTGATTTCAATTTTGCCATTCTTAATTTTGCCTGTTGTTGAATACCTGCATTTGAAGATTGTGATAAAGTATTTAAGATTGAAAGCGCACTTTCCAATAAATCTTCGCGTTGTTTTGCATTAGATATAATTTGTGTTGCATCAGCTCTTAACAAATAACAATCTACTTTTTCAAGATTAAGCTGCGCATTCACCTGGTCTTTTGTTTGTTGGGCTGATAAGTTTACATTTTCATTATTAGCACTGCTTTTGTCTAATTGATCTTTGAGTTTAAGATTATCTCTTTTCAGTTTGTCATTATAACTTGTAAGATTTTCATTTTTCATTTTTTCAGATTCGAGCAATTCATTAAGCATACTATCCTGCTGGCTTAAATATTTTTTAAAGTTTTGAGGCGTATTAATATTTACAACATTTTTAGAAGCATCTAATTGGTTGTTGAGCATATTAATTTCTGTTTGCTTTGCCTGTAACTCAGTTTGCATTTTCAACAAAGAAAAAGTATCTAAATGGTAACTCGTATCTGCAATTGAAGAAATATTCCTGATGGCGCTTAGCGCAATACTTTGCTGCAACGATGACCTGTAAGATGCAATAATGCGGTTATATAAATCGAATGAATTTTTATTAAAACTTGATGCATTCATTTGCAGGCTGTCAACAAGGTTTTCAAAACTATTTTCTTTTTGAGTAAGCAAAATGTTTATTGAATCAAGCGTTCTGTTTTTATCAGCATCATCGTTTCCGGATAACGTTTTAGCGTACGTGGCATTCAACGAATCAATATCTGCCATTGCATTTTGAAGCACCGAAGATTGTTGAATAAGGCTAAGTATTATGGTATCATTCCCAGGTTCTTTTTTTTTATTTTTTGAAAAAACTGAAAAAATAAGCAACCCACTTAAAGCAATGGCTGTAATGCAAATTAAAAAAAATGATAATGGTTTTTTTTCTGGTGTTGAACTTGACATACGCATACAAAAGTTAATTTAAAATTCATAAACAATTTTACGGTTGAAGTTTAAAACCATCACTTAAAATCTAAAAGCTAAGCCTGCCTGAATGCCGAGATAAGTAATAGGTATGCGCTGCACCACACTTATACTTGGTTGGTTCGGGTTAGTATTTTGCTGATCTTCAGTAAACGAATTTTCAAACTCAATAACCTTTGCGCTTTCGGGCAATGTATTGGTAAGATCATTTTTATTTACAACATAATTTGTAAGCACCCTGTTCTTTACAGAAAAAACAATATGCGAAAACTGCACTTCTGCAAAAGCGCGCAAATTTTCTGACAACTTATATTGCGCGCCTACAGAACCCATAAAACCGAAAGCCGGTTTTTTTATTCCCCACTCATATCTTGTATAAGATTGCGACGATGAATCTGAAATATTATTGCCGTTTGCTGTTTGCATATTTTCATCAACAATATTTTTTTGAATACTGTTTGGCCTATACGTAATTACTGCGCCAATTTTATTATATATATAAAATTTTGGTCTTGAAATAGCCTTGAATGTAATAGTTGGTGAAAGTGTAAGCAGCGTGGCATCATACGAAATAGTATAATGCTGCTGATAACTATAATCCGTAATGATATCGTTTACATTTTTTACCTGGTGAAAAGATGAATCTTTAGTTTTGCTGATAGTACTTCTAAAATAATCAAACTCAAATCCAATATTAATAAAATCATTAACGATGTAAGAAAGCCCGGCACCGTAGCGAAAGCCTTCACCAAGCCCTTTTGAACTGGATTTGTATTTTGTTGTTGTAACAGGTGTATTATTATTTACCTGTTCAACCGAAACTGAACTAATATCATCAGGATAAAACTTAAATGTAGAGCCCAATGCTGTCGCATAACCGGAATGAATATTTACAAAAAACCGCGGTGTGTGTTTTATTAAAAAAAGAGCGGAAGAATCTGCGTTTGTATACGTTTGCTGCGCATTTGTTTGGGCAAGTGTGGTTAATGCACATAACATAACTACACAAATTGATAGTAAAATTTGTTTCATAAGGTGAAATAGATTGCCTTACGTACGTTTTATGAATGAAATCAGTTTTCTTAAATGCAAAAACAAAAATTGTAAAGCTATTTTTGCAATATGCATTATGTGTCTGCAGAAGAAATTACAAAAAGTTTTAGCGCCGATCCTTTATTTCAAAAAATTTCATTTCATATTTCTGAAGGTGATAAAATAGCTTTAATTGCCCGCAACGGTTTTGGTAAAAGCACGCTGCTAAAAATTCTTGCAGGTACTGAAACTGTTGATGAAGGTAAAGTTTGGGTTCATAAAGATGTTACCGTTGCGTTGTTTGAGCAGGATCCAAAATTTGAAGAGCATAAAACAGTGCTTGAAAATATTTTTCATTACAATCATCCTGTAATTACTGCCATAAAAGAATATGAAAATGCAATGGAGCTGAATGATGAAGCCGCCATTTCTTCATCATTATTAAAAATGGATGAACTGAATGCATGGGAATTTGAAAGCAACGTTCATCAAATTTTAGGCAAGCTGAATATCCATCATCTTCAATCAACCATAAATACATTAAGCGGCGGACAAAGAAAACGCATTGCACTTGCGCAAACGCTTATTGATATTGGGTTTGAGCATCAGCATACTTTATTAATAATGGATGAACCAACCAATCATCTTGATATTGAAATGGTAGAATGGCTGGAACATTATTTAAGTGCGCAGCATGTAACGTTGTTATTGGTAACGCATGACCGCTATTTTTTAGATAATGTGTGCAATGAAATTTGGGAAATTGACAATGCAAAATTGTATGTGTACAAAGGCAATTATGAAAATTATTTAGAAAAGAAAGCTGCGCGTATTGAAAACGAATTGGCCAATATTGATAAAGCAAAAAATTTATATAGAAGAGAACTGGAATGGATGCGCAAACAACCCAAAGCACGCACCACAAAATCTAAAAGTCGTATTGATGCATTTGCGGAAACAGAACAAAAGGCAAAGCAAAAAATTACAGATGCGCAAGTGCAGTTACAGATAAAAATGAGCAGGCTTGGTGGCAAAATTGCGGAGATGAAAAAAGTGTATAAAAGCTATGGAGATACAATTATTTTAAAAGGCTTTGATTATAGTTTTAATAAAGGCGAACGCATTGGCGTAATTGGCAAGAACGGCGTAGGCAAATCAACATTTATAAATATTTTACAAGGCATTGAACAACCAGATAGCGGTAAAATAAATGTGGGCGAAACCATTGTATTTGGCAATTTTTCGCAGCAAGGTTTGCTAATTAAAGAAGACATGCGCGTGATTGAATATGTAAAAACTTTTGCAGAAAATTTTCCGCTGGCAAAAGGCGGAAGCTTAAGCGCAGCGCAATTTTTAGAATTGTTTTTATTTTCTCCTGAAAAGCAATACACATTTTTATCATCGTTAAGCGGCGGTGAAAAAAAGCGCCTGCAATTATTAACGATATTGTTTCGTAATCCAAATTTTTTAATTCTGGATGAACCAACCAACGATCTTGATTTGCCAACATTAGGTGTGCTGGAGAATTTTTTAATTGATTTTCCGGGATGCGTTTTAGTGGTTTCGCACGACCGGTATTTTATGGATAAAATGGTAGATCATTTATTTGTGTTTGAAGGTGATGGCGTGGTAAATGATTTTCCCGGAAATTATACGCAATATAGAATTGATGAAGGCCAGCGGTTAACAACAAATCGTCAGCAGTCAGCACAAAAGTTCTCCGCCGAAAGTTTACAGGCAACTGAAAACATAAAAGCTGCTACACCTGCACGTAAACTTACTTATAAAGAAAAACGCGAGTTTGATGAGCTTGAAAAAGAAATTCCTGAACTTGAAACAGAGAAGAAAAATCTTACAGAAAAATTAAGCAGCAACCTTAATTATGATGAAATAACTGCGGTAAGCGAAAGGCTTTTAATAATAAATTCTATGTTAGAAAAAAAGGAAACGCGCTGGCTGCAACTTTGTGAATGAGATACACTAATAAACTTTTTTCAATGCCTTATTTTGTAAAAAAAATTGCTGGTTTTGTAAAATATCTGACTAATAGATATCTGCAATATTCAAAATATAATCTCAGCGTTTTGGCTGCAATTTTTTAAGAAGCATTTCTTTACGGCTGCGTGAAACATCAATTTTGCTGCCATCACACATTATTAAATAACCGCCTTCGCCTTTTACGTATTTGTTCACTTCGTTCAGGTTAACTATGTATGAATGATGAACCCGGGTAAATGCATAATCTTCTAAAATTTCTTCTACTTCCTTCAGCGTGCGTGATGCAATGGTTTTCTGATTTTTTTTTTGTAAAACGATGGTATAATTCCTGTCTGATTCACAACTTATAATAGAATCAACTGCTATCATTATCAGGCCATCCATAGTAGGAAGCGCAATCTTTTTAATGGGTGCTGTGGGCTGATACAACCGCTGCAGTAAAATTTCTATTTGTTGCGGCAAAGGGCGATGTTGCCGCAGCATGGCTTTTTGCACTGCCTTTACCAATTCTTCTCTGTCTATTGGTTTTAGTAAATAATCAAGTGCACTAAACCGTATGGCTTTTAATGCATACTGATCGTAGCTGGTAGTGAATATCAATTCAAAATTTACTTCATGTATTTTTTCTATTAATTCAAAGCCGTTCATGTGTGGCATTTCAATGTCTAAAAAAACAAGCTGCGGATCTCTAAGATGAATTTCTTTTAGTGCTTCCGCACCAGAATTACAAATGGCAATAACATGCACATCAGGGCAATACTTTTCAAGCAATACACTTAACGTTTCTGATGAATATGGTTCGTCATCAACAATAATAGCAGTTAGCATAATTTATTTTTTTCTTTCATTCAATATTAACCCTGCGGTTTGCTGAATTTTATTTTCAGTAATACTCTTGTGCCTGATGCATTTCCTTTTTCATCGTGCAGATCTACAATTTCGAAAAAGGTTTTTTCACTAACATAACCATTGATCAATGACAAACGATCTTTTGTTATCTGCAGGCCCAGCGATTTGGTTTTTTCTGCTGATTTACTTCGCTCTTCATTGGCAGCATTGCGACCAACACCGTTATCTTCCATAACAAAATTTAGTATATTTCCTGCAATGCTTAATTGTATGTTAAGCTGGCCATGCCCTTGCTTGTGCATCAGGCCATGCCAAACAGCGTTTTCTGCAAAAGGCTGAAATAATAAAGGTGGAATAAATATATTTTGATATTCCACATCATCATCCAAATTAATACTATAATCAAAACCGTTTTTAAAACGCAGCCTTTCCATGTCAATATATAGCTTCAGCATTTCCAGTTCATCTTCCAGCGATATCAATGATTTTTTTGAGTTATTGAGCACCATCCTTATCAATCTTGAAAATTTAGTGAGATAATCAGATGCTGCTTCTGTCTCATTCATTAATACAAAACGATTGATAGAACTTAAGCAATTAAAAATAAAATGCGGATTCATTTGTGAACGTAATGCCTGCATTTCAAGTTCGCGCAACTGGCTGCGTGCACGTTCTTTGCCAACTAACCGCCGCTGCTGTGCCCTTGTTATAAAAAATATTGCTGCTGCAAACAACAACATATATATTGTATATGCCCACCATGTTTCCCACCAGGGAGGCAAAACTTTAATGTGCAATTCAGCGATTTTGTTACTCCATATTCCCTGACTGTTGCTACCCTGTACTTTAAACGTATAACTCGCCGGTGGCAGATGCAAATATGTGGCTGTGCGCCTTGTTCCAGATTCTATCCAGTCTTTATCGGCACCTTCCAATTGATAACGGTATTTGTTTTGGTCTGGTTTAGTAAAATCAAGGGAAGAAAATTCCAGTGTAAGAATATCCTGTAAATGATTAAGTGTAATATTTTTTGTTTGCCCTATCGTACTTTGTAAAACGCCGCTTTTATCGGCAGGTAAAACGGGCTGATTATTTATAAGAATATTTGTGATGAAAACATTCGGTAAAAATCCGGGAACAAGTATATTTTTCGGATTGAAAATATTAAGACCGTTAACACCTCCAAATGCAAGATTTCCATTGGGTAATTTTGCGTAAGCGCCGGTATTAAATTCATCGTCCTGCAAGCCATCTGCCTTAGTAAAATTACGAAAGCTCCAACTTTCATTTTGCAATGCTGTCATACAGAAAATTCCGCGATTGGTGCTTCCCCAAATATTGCCTGCACTGTCGGTTAATATTCCATAAACAACATCATTGGGTAATCCATCTTTTGACGTAAGATGAATAAAATCACCAGAGCTTTTATCCATCCTGTTTAATCCGCCACCTTTTGTACCTATCCATAAATATTTTTTTGGCGCAGCAGGATCGTCTAAAAAACAAGACACATTATTATAGTTAAGGGAATTGCGGTTATTGTTATTATTAAAAAACCAGTTTATTTCAGGCTGCGCGTTATTATTTCCTTTAAAATCCACCCTTGCAAATCCTTCTTCTGTACCAATCCAAAACACACCTTTGTCATCTTCATACAAAGCAGTACAAAGCGCCCTTGGCAGCATTGGGTGTGAGCGGTTTTTATTGATAGAAAATTTTTCAATTTTACCATTAGGGCCAAACACTCTTGTATAAATTCCTCCTGCATGCGGATACCAGATGGCGCCTCTGCTGTCTTCCATCATTGGTTGTTTGTCCCAATTTCCTGCAAATTCAATGGATGGATACCGGGTTAATTGGCCCGTTTTTATATTCCAGCTAAACATTCCCTGGCTATCAGACCTGAACCAATAATCGCCTGTTTTGGAAATGAGGACATTGTCAATTTTTTTGGTTAGTGTAATGCTGCTGAAGATATTTTTTTCGATTGAATCGTTTTTAAGCCTCCACCAATCTTGCGGATAATCTCCGAGTACAATATTGCTTGAAGTATCTGTTATTATATATCGAACGCTAAAGCCTGGCGCCTTCGTTCTAAATTTATTTGCTGCAGTATTATATTTACGCAATCCATAACCCGGAGTGCCTGCCCATAACATTCCAGATCTATCTATAATGAAAGGTGTTAACACTTTTGCATCAGGTGCAAATTGCATGCTTTCATTCCATTTTGGGGTTTTGCCCGGTTTCCATTCGGCAATATTATAAAAGGATAAGTCAATATTAAAATTCATCCAGGGCTTATACTTTGGGCTTAAGATAATATTACCTGCTTTCCTTTCATCAAATAAAGGAATTACATCTTTCCCTGTGCATAGAAAAAATTCCCTGTTAATCCAAACATTGCCATCTGCTGTAAGGTAGCCGTTATTAATAAATTTTCCTTCTTTAAGCTTTATAAAACGGTTATCTGCCAGGTTTAATTGGTACACTGCACTATCCATTCCACCAATAAATACTGATCCGTTTTTATCCTTACCTGCACCATACACTCTTGTATTTTCAGGCAGCGATAACCTAATGATAGCAGGCTTTGTATCTTTTTCAAAAAAATCAACGGGCAGTGTAATTATGTCAACACCGGAGCCTTCTGTTGACACTAATATTCTTCCATCCTGCAATTCTATTATAGGAGCTCTTATCCTATCGCCCGAAATACTATTGGAGTCCTTAGAATTGTTTGTGATGCGATGGAATTGACCTGTTTTTTTATCATACACATTTAATCCTGCATTTTCGGTGCCCACCCATACTCTTCCTTTACTGTCTTCAAAAAGTGCCAGAATAGTGTTGCTGCTTAATGATTGCGGGTTATAAGGATCATTCGTAAAAACAGTAAAACTATAACCATCGTATCGGTTAAGACCATTTTTAGTGGCTATCCATATAAATCCTTCTTTGTCCTGCAAAATATCATTGATCATTCCCTGTGATAAACCCTGCGCTACAGAAATACTTTCATACATATCTGCCGGCTGGCTAAATATTTTATTTGCCAATAGCATAACAACAATGCTGAAAAGGCAATACCGGAACAAGGCAGTTAAACTGGAAAATTTAAGTTTTGGTAATGGCATTCGTGCAAATCCATTTTGCAGGCGAAAGATAGTGATATAAGTACAATCGTTGGTTTAAAAACATTTGATTACAGCTTTTGAATTAAGGTATCTTAAAAACAAAAAAGGCAATTCTTGGTTGAATTGCCTGCGCAAAATTTGGTGCCCGGGACTGGATTCGAACCAGCACATCCTTGCGAATGCTGCCACCTGAAGGCAGTGCGTCTACCAATTTCGCCACCCGGGCATTGTATAAATAAGAACTTGAAAAAGCAAATATAATTGCAAATTAAACTACCATCAAACTACAGCCGCGTACATCACTTCCATCCAATCTTCCTGCAACTGAAAAGCTTCCATCTTCAAAAACTTCA